>JBIJCL010000077.1:0-8029 GCA_044344725.1 Steroidobacteraceae bacterium
TGGATGCCTCGCGAGGTGCCCGGCACGAGCGCGATCACACCCTTTCGGGCGAGCGCGCGCAGATGCTCCTCGGCGGCGTTGGCGGACTTGAACCCGAGCTCTTGCGCAATTTCTGCCCGCGTGGGCGGCATGCCGGTTTCGGCAATAGCTCGCTGGATGAGACGGAGGATTTCGGTTTGACGTGGGGTGAGATCTGACATGGGACACCTCTGTTGATCCATACAGTACCTGTGAATTCATCCAGTCGCAAGCCCCCTACCGATTTCGACGCCCTGGTGATCGGCGCTGGCCATAACGGCCTCGTGTGCGCCGCCTACCTCGCCCGGGCGGGTCTGCGCGTGGGCGTGTTCGAACGGCGCAGTCTCGTCGGTGGCGCCGCGGTCACCGAGGAGTTCGCGCCGGGGTTTCGTAACTCGACGGCGAGTTACACGGTGAGCCTGCTCAACCCGCAGGTGATCCGAGACCTGAAGCTTGCCGAGCACGGCCTGCGCATCCTCGAGCGGCCGATGCAGAACTTCCTGCCCCTGCCGAACGGCGACTCGTTCAGCGCAGGGCCCGACTCGGCTTCGACGCTCGCCGAAGTACGCCGCTACAGCGCAAAAGATGCCGCGCGACTGCCCGAGTTCTACGCCCTGCTCGACCGCGCGGTCGCGATGCTGCGCAGCCTGCTCACACGCACACCTCCCACCGATCTGCGTCGCGGACGTGATCTTTGGGAGGTCCTGCGTTTCGGACGCGAGTTCCGCGCCCTGCCGATCGCGGCGCAACGCGAGCTGCACGAGTTCTTCACACGCAGCGCCGGTGAAATCTTAGATCACTGGTTCGAGTGCGAGCCGCTCAAGGCGCTCTTCGGTTTCGATTCGGTGGTCGGTAGCTATGCGAGCCCCTACACGCCCGGCAGCGCCTACGTCTTGCTGCATCACGCCTTCGGTGAGGTGAACGGCAAGAGCGGCGTATGGGGTCATGCCGTCGGCGGCATGGGCGCCATCACTCAAGCGCTGGCCGCAGAAGCCCGTCAGCTCGGCGTACACATCGAATGCGACTCACCGGTCGCGAACATCATCACGATGCGTGGCCGCGGCAGCGAACCGCCCCGCGCGACCGGCATCAAACTCGTCGATGGTCGCGTCTTCGGCGCACCGCGCATCATCGGCAACCTCGGGCCGAAGCCTCTCTTTCTCTCGTTGCTCGCTCCCGAAGATTTACCCGAAGATTTTCGTCGTCACATCGAGCGTTGGCGCGTGGGCTCGGCCACCTTCCGCATGAATGTCGCACTCTCGGCGCTGCCGAATTTCACTGCGCAACGTTCGCGCAACGACGACTCGCACCTCGGCGCCGGTATCATCCTCGCGCCGTCGCTCGGCTATATGGATCGCGCGTTTGCCTCCGCTCGACTCAACGGCATCTCGCGCGAACCGATCGTCGAAATGCTCATCCCTTCGACGCTCGACGACACACTGGCCCCGAAGGGTGCTCATGTCGCGAGTCTCTTCTGCCAGCACTTCGATTACGACCTCGCACGACCCGATGCACCGGATCGAAGCTGGCGCACGCCTGGCATGAGCGAGGCGGTGGCGGACTTCATCATCGACACCGTCAACGCCTATGCACCGAATTTTCGCGACAGCATCGTCGGTCGATCTGCCCTCTCGCCGCTCGATCTCGAAGAGCGCTTCGCCCTCGCCGGCGGCGATATCTTCCACGGCGCGCTCGGACTCGATCAGCTTTGGGCCGCCCGTCCCGCGCTCGGCCACGGCGATTACCGAACCCCGGTGCGCGGTCTTTATCTTTGCGGCTCGGGCGCACATCCCGGCGGCGGTGTCACCGGCGTCCCCGGCATGAATGCCGCACGGGAAATCCTTCGCGACGGCCGTCGCTGATCTGTCGCTCGAGGAATTCGGCATGCGCATCCTTCACACACTCTTCTCTCGCGGCTTCGCCGGTACCGAGCGCGCCACCGCTGAAATGTGCAACGCCTGCGTCGGGGAGCATGACGTCGCACTCGCCCTGCGCAGCGACCACCGCGGCGCGGGAGGCGCATCGATTCGCGACCATCTCGACTCGCGCGTCAAAGTATTCGAACTCAACCGATGGTTTCCCGGTATCGGCCTGCGGCGTGTGTTGCGGGAATTCGAGCCCGAGGTCATCCACACCCATTTGCGCCGCAGCACGCGTCTCGTCGCAAGGCTCAAACCGAGCTGTCCGACGATCGCGACGCTCCACATGTGGGTGAACGGACCGCACTTCCTGCGCATGGACGGCCTCATCGTGATCGCCGAATGGCAGAAACGCGATCTCGCGAGTTACCGCGGTCGCGTATTCGACATCAACGAATCCTTGATGCCCGCCCCGCGCATCACCGCAGAGCGCCGCACGGCCTTGCGCGACATCTGCGGCGCAAGCGCAAACGATTTCTTGATCGGAGGCGTCGGTCGTCTCGCGCAGTCCAAAGGCTTCGACACGCTGATCCGTGCCTTTCGCGAGGCCGCACTGCCAGGGGTGAAACTCGCCATCGTCGGCGCGGGCCGAGAACGCGAACGTCTCGAGACCCTCTCCCGCGGCACCGACATCACACTGCTCGGATTTCGCGAGGATGCCAAAGAATTCTTCCAGGCCTTCGATCTTTTCGTGAGTCCCTCGCGCAGCGAGCCGCTCGGACGCGTGATCTTCGAAGCGCTCGATGCGGGCACACCGGTGCTCGCCACGCGCACGCAGGGCCCGTCGGAAATTCTGTCGCGCTACCCCGGCACGCTCGTGCCGGTCGACGATGTGCGGGCCATGGCGAGCGCCCTGCGCGAAATCGCTGCAGAGAGGCCCGCACGCATCAGGCCCGATCTCACGCCGTATCACCTCGACAACGTCGTGCGCGAAACGCTGGCCGCCTATCGTGAGCTGATCGACGCCAAACCGAGGTGAGCGCCCAGTCGCTCGACGAGCGCAGGTAAAGCATCTTCGAACCCTGCCTCGCGGACTCTCGCCTCGAGCGCGCCACGAAGCCCTTCGTCACCCAAGAGCTCGAGACAGGCTTCGGCGGGTTCGGCTCCCGAGGACGCCATCGCCGTGGGCGCGATGACCGTCCCGAGCGAAGCGCATCGCGCGATCCGAGCGGCTTGGTCGCCGGCGATCGGCACCGCGACACAGGGCTTGCCGAGCGCGAGCGCCTGCAGCAGCGTATCGCCACCGTTGACGAAAACCACTTTTGTCCTCGCGAGCAAGGCGTGTAACGCACCGCCTGACACGCCACGGATCAGCCTCACACCCGGCATGTCCTCCGCGCTGCCGGAAAACGCCGGGCCGGCGATGAACACGACCCGAAATCCTCGAGCGGCGACGATCTTGGACCATCGCGCGAAATCATTGGGCGTGATCGACGCATCGTGAAACTGACTGCCACCACCTGGCACCACCAATAGATCGGGCGATCCGAACTGCGCGAGCGATTCGTCGGCCGCTCGCTCATCGGCCGGTGCGAGCACCGCGTCGAGAAACCTCACTTGGGGTCGGCCGAGGAGTCGCAACTTGAGGCGCTCGAAGAAACCGAGTCCTCCCGCGATCATCGCCGGGTAGGAGATCCAGTGATCGTCGAGCAGTCCCATCCAGCGCAACCGGAAGGCCTTGTATCGCTGACGTCCGCGCGAACTGACGTACACGACCCGGGCGCCGACGCGCACCGCCGCTCGCAATGCCCCGGTGCGCCCCGCATTGTCGAATACCACGACGCCAGGTCTGAACTGCTCGATGGTGCGCACGACCTCGTCGGTGCACAGCGTCGGCGAAGCCGGCAGAGTGGTTACGGGATGATGAAACTCTTTTGCATACGGGGCATCGCGGTGCAGCAGAAAATGGGTTTCGATACCGGGCCAGCGAGCCCGAAGCGCATCGGCGAGGCTGCGGGTACGGGCGAACTCCCCCATGCCGCTCGGGCCACTCACCGGAACAAAAAGCACGCGCGCTGAAGTCATTACTTTCTTTGAAGTAGGTTCTCTCACGCTATTATGCGGGCTAAATCGTGACGCAGGTGGCTGCAACGATCTTCCGCATCGAGCTCCGACACGCCCTGAAGAGGATAAACACCGTGTACCGACCTGCCCCCGGACTTCCCGGTCGACGCTGGATAGAACGCCTGCTCTCCAAACGAGCGCGGCGCGCCGCAAGTCGAGATTTTCTCTTCGACACGCTGCCGAAAGGCGGAACGGTGATCGAGGTCGGTGTTTTCGACGGCGATTTTTCGGAGCGCATCCTGGCGATCAACGAGCCGAAAATTCTCCATCTCGTCGATCCCTGGTTCACCCGTGACGACGGGTCCCTTTACGACGGTCCGACTCAGGAGTTCGGCTCCAAAGACGCCGCGAGTGCAGCTCTCGAAGAGCAGTACCAACAAGTGGCCCGCCGATTCGAGCGCGAAATCACCGCAGGGCGAGTCGTGATGCATCGCATGCTCTCGCACGACGCCGCGCCCCTGTTCCCCGATGAGCACTTCGATTGGGCGTACGTCGACGCGAGCCATTTCTATGACGATGTGAAGCGCGATCTCGAGGCCTTCGCTCCCAAAATCAAAACGGGCGGCTACATCGCCGGTGACGACTACGATCGACGGGGCATTTGGGACCACGGTGTCACCCGCGCCGTCGATGAGTTTCGTGCGGCACCCTCGATCGAAACGATCCGCCTCAAAAACCATCAGTTCCTGATCCGAAAACGTTGAGCGCCCGAGTTTTTTGCGGGCTTCGTGCGCTTGCAATCACATTTATGATCTGGTGCAGTTATACTGTGTAGGCTAGGGGTTGACCGTATGGCGGCCCCGGTACCGCCAAGAGGTACCGCCAAGGTTTTGTTTTAGTCACTGTCAAAGAGGATTTCCAAAAATGAAGACTCCGATCGTCGTCAAGATGGCCGCTGTCATTGCCGTTGCCGGTCTCGCGGGCTGCACCGACCTCAAGCCGATGCAGGCTCAGATCGACAACCTGAAGACGCAGGTCGCCAGCCTCCAGTCGCAGGTCGCTGCCGCCAAGAGCACGGCTGATGCCGCCAACGGCGCTGCCGCCAACGCGGCCAATGCCGCCAACGGCGCGCAGTCGACCGCCAACCAGGCGCTCGCCGCCGCTCAGGCCAGCCAGTCCTGCTGCGATGCGACGAACGAGAAGCTCGATCGCATGTTCAAGCGCTCGATCTCCAAGTAATCGACGCTGCCAACAGGCAAAAAAAACGCCGCGCAATGCGCGGCGTTTTTTTCGTCTCGAAATTGCTCTTCAGAACCGAATCAGGGCCGAACCCCAAGTCAGCCCGCCTCCGAAAGCCTCGAGCAGGATCAGATCACCCCGCTTGATTCGACCGTCCCGCACGCCCGTATCGAGCGCGAGCGGCACGGACGCTGCCGAGGTATTACCGTGCTCGTCGACCGTGACGATGACGCGCTCCATGGGCATATCGAGCTTCTTGGCCGTCGCCTGGATGATTCGAATATTCGCCTGATGCGGCACGAGCCAATCTATCGCGGATTTATCGAGACCATTGGCGGCGAGGGTCTCATCGACGATGGACCCTAATGACTTCACCGCCACCTTGAAGATCTCGTTGCCCGACATTCGAATGAAGGCATCGAGACGGCCCGACGCGTCCCGCGAAAACCCCCTCGAGGGACCACCCGAGCAATAAAGCAAATCTTTGTAGTTGCCGTCGGTGTGCAGGTGCGTCGAGATGATGCCGGGTTCGTCGGCCGGCTTGAGCACGACGGCGCCCGCTCCGTCACCGAACAGAATGGCGGTGCCGCGATCTGTCCAGTCGACGATGCGGCTCAAAGTCTCGGCACCGATGACGAGCGCGCATTTGGCCTCACCCAACCGAATGAACTTGTCGGCGATCGACATCGAATACATGAAGCCGCTGCATGCCGCCTCGAGACCGATCGCAGGACAGGCGCTACGGATGCCGAGTTTCTGCTGCAGCAGCGCGCCGCAGTTGGGGAAAACGAGGTCGGGTGTCGTAGTGCCGAAAACGATGAGATCGACCTCGTCGGCTGATGTCCCGGCCGCCTCAAGCGCACGCAGCGACGCCTCATAGGCGAGATCGACCGTCGTCTGTCCTTCGGCGGCGATATGTCGCTTGCGGATGCCGGTGCGCTCCTGGATCCACTGATCGGAAGTCTCGACCATCTTCTCGAGGTCGGCATTCGTCAGCACCCTCTCGGGCAGATAGCTTCCGGTGCCGGCGATCCGCGAGTATTTGAGCATTCCCTGACCCCTGATCAAACGTTCTGATGCTGTTCGGTCTCGAGCGCCTCGCGGACATGGTCGACGAGGTTACGCCGCACGGCCGTCGCAGCGATCGCGATCGCCTGAGCGAGCGCGACACGATCGGCACTGCCATGGCTTTTTACCACGATGCGCTTGAGACCCACCATGACCGCGCCGTTGTACCGCCGCGGATCGAGCGAAGCCGACACCCGTCCGAGAACGGGGCGCGCGAGCAGACCGGCGATCTTGCTCGGCCAATTGGCTGTGAACTCGGCGCGCAATCGCCCACCGATGAGTCCCGCCACGCCTTCCATGGTTTTGAGCGCGACGTTGCCGGTGAATCCGTCGGTGACGACCACATCGACATCACCCGAAAAAATATCGCCGCCTTCGACGAAACCCACGTACTCGAAATCTCGGCGGCTGTGCGATTGGGTCCAGGCCGACAGCAGCGTGTGAGCCTCCTGCACGAGATCGTGACCTTTGGTCTCTTCGACGCCGATGTTGAGCAGACCGACGCGGGGTCGAGTCGTACCGTGCACATCGCGCGCAACGATCGCGCCCATGATCGCGAACTGCTCGAGCTGCAGCGGCGTCGCACGGACGTTGGCACCGAGATCGAGGATATGGGTGAAGCCACGCTTGTTCGGCACGGTCGACATGATCGGCGCGCGCTCGACTTCGGCGAGACACTTGAGGACGAAATGCGCGATCGCCGTCAGCGCACCCGTATTACCCGCACTGACTGCCGCCTCGGCGCGCCCCTCGGCGACGAGGTCGATCGCGATGCGCATGGACGATTGCTTCTTGCGTCGGATCGCTTCGCGCGGCGAATCGGTCATGACGATCACCTCGCTCGCCGGCACGATCTCGAGGCGTGTGGCGATCGACGGACTAGGCGAAGACTTCGAAAGCAGCGAAGCGATCTCGGAAGGATCGCCGACGAGCAGTAGTCGCAGCTCGGCGTCTGCCTCGAGGGCACGCAGCGCCGCCGGCACGCATTCCTGCGCGCCACGGTCGCCGCTCATGACATCGAGCGCGATGAGGGTCATGGAGGATCAGCCCCGTAAGGAGCCGGCGGCAGGGAATGTGCCGCCGATGGCAGGATTCAGCCCGCCGATTCGTCGTCGGCCGGCTTCTCGATCACGCGCTTGCCGCGGTAGAAACCATCCGGCGTGATGCGGTGACGGAAGTGCGTCTCGCCCGACTGCGGATCGACCGACAGCGCAGGCTTGGAGAGACGGTCGTGCGAACGGTGCATGCCGCGCTTGGACGGCGTCTTGCGGCTCTTTTGAACTGGCATGTCGGACTCCTAAGAAATCGAAATCAAAACCGGGCGACTCGTCTTCAACTCTTTCGTTTCAGGAGCTCGCCCAGCCCCGCAAACGGCTTTTGCATTCCATCGTCTTCCGTCGCCTCGTCCGCCGACACTCCGCATTCGCGCGGATCGTCGTGACGTGGCACGAGCGGCACCGACAACAGCAGCTCCTCTTCGACGAGATCACGCAGAGCGATCTTGCCCTCGGGCGCCAAGGTCGGCTCGATGCCGAGGTCGTTCTCATCGACCCGTGCCGGATCGGTGACGAAACGCACCTGCGAGCCGCCATCGACATCGGTCCATACCGGTTTCAGGCAACGCTGACATCGCAAACCCAGCCGCGCCTCGACCGCCACCTCAGCCACCGGCTGGCCTTGCTCTCGCGCGAACGTGACGCGACATCGAGCGTAACCGTCGGTGCTCGCGAGCGCCGGCGACAAGCGCGGCAGCTCGGCGAGCGGCAAATCGAACTTGCGCG
>JBIJCL010000062.1:0-8727 GCA_044344725.1 Steroidobacteraceae bacterium
GATGTTTTTCCCGCAGATAGGCGAGAAGAATATCGCCCATCAGGTTGTTCTCGGCACCGAGAGCGCCTCCCATGTAAAGGTTGATGCCCTTGTCGTAGACGACGCCCGCAGCGACGTCATCTTCGGTGAACTCGCTGTGATAGCCGCCTGGCTGCAGATGAATATCGACCGCTGCGTGATAGCGCGGCAACGGCAGTGATGGGTCGAGCCGCAGGCTGCCGCGGACCGGACGATCGGCATTTCGGGTGAGAGACTTCGAGGTATCGATCAGCGTCGCAAGCTCTCTCTCGGTAGGATCGATGACGGACTCCCAGAGCAGCTCCTGACTACGCCGCTGCATCGCACTCCAGAACTGATAGAAAGGATCCTGGGTCATCGCCTTGCGGATCTCGTCGTGATCGTTCGGCGGACGTCCGTTTGCCGCCCGAAAACCAGGCTCCACACGATGTTCGTAAACTTTGTATGCGCCGGGCATCAACCGAGCGGAAAGATGGGCGCGCAACGAGGAGACGAAATCCTGTCGCGCCTGCTCGTCGAGATTGGGAACGGGCTGCATCGCATGTCGATTGAAGACGGGCATCGCGACCACTCCGCGCTGAATTGGATGAATCGATCCTACCGATTGCCGAGCGACGATCCGCGTGGCCCGAATGTCGTGTCCGAAAGGTGGTTAAGCCTGCGGCGCAAACTACCGATCTCGATCGTTATGCGCCGGTCTCGATCAGTTCGATGAGTTCGCCTGCGACCCCACGACAAAGCCCCGCTCGTCGTCCGTGATAGGGCGCTTGCGCCAGGGCGCGTGGCGGTGAGATCCAGTCGAGCGTCGTGGGCAGCTGCTTGATCCCGAAGCTGACGATGGCGATGGCGGGAGGTAATTCACCATCGCGGCTGTCTCGAGGCCTCGTGCCCGATGGCATCCGATCGACTTCGATGTAGGACTGTCCCTGCAGCGGCAGCGCGGCAAGGTCGTGTCGGGTGTCGGCCGGTATCCCGTGTGCGTTCGAGAGCACGGAGATCACGCAGGGGACGACGGCCGCGTCGGGTACCTCGAAGTGCGCTTTGTAAAACGCATTCACATCCTGAACCGATGGACCACCCAGAATGACGATGAAGACTCGATCAATGAAATGCTTTGCATCGGGCGTATCGAACTGAGGAAGCTTCTCGGAGAACGAAGTGAGATAAAGCGCCTCGTTCGCCGGGCCGAGTGCTTGAGCGGCACGAATCTTGTCGGAGATTGACAGGTTGGCCGGTGGTCCGATGATGCGAAAGGGAGAGCCGGCCAGACGGGCGGCTGCTTGATCGGTGTCCTGCACCATGAGTTCCGCAGCGTTCCATCCCATGTGCTTGAACGGCACGTAACCGGGCGTTGGTTTGCTCTCGACGAATCTCAGGAAGGTTTGTCCTTCACCCTCCGGGAGCATGAGGGCATAGCGGCGTCCCGTGAGACCCGGCAACCCCCAAAGGCGCGCATGATCGTCGCTCAGTCGTCCGTGGTCGACGAGTTGATAACCGAGGAATAGTCGATAGCTGTCGATCATGTGCTGCATCTCGGGCGCAGCGATCGTGACGCAAGAAATAGGTCCGATTGAGGGCATGGTCAGGCTCGACTTTTGAGATGGTCTAGGTAGGCGAGGACATCGGATAGCGCGGCGACTTCCGCGTATTTGGCTTGCAAGTCGAAGAGATTCGACTCGTGCGGACCTGCCGCGCGATCACCCACCGCCTCGCGCACCACGATCGGGATGAAACCGTGCTGGCAGCAGTCGACGGCGCTCGCGCGAACGCACCCGCTCGTCGAAAGTCCTGCGATCAGGACGGTGTCGACGCCAAGTGCCGTGAGGGTCGATGCCAAACTGGTGCCAAAGAACGCGCTCGCATACTGCTTGGAGATCACGGTCTCGCCGGCGATCGGCTCGAGACCTTCGGCGAACGCGGCGAGCTCCGGGTGCGCTCCGGCTTCGAAACAGCGCAGCGCAGGAACCTTCCGAAAAAAAACGCCGCCGTCACGCCCGCCGGGTTGGTACACCACGTTGGTATGGAGGATGGGAATCGCCGCCCGTCGCGCGGCCTGGAGCAAAGTCTCGCAATCACGTCGGGCCTGTTCGACGCCCGCATAAAGCGGAGAGCTCTCCTCGAGGTAGGCGCGAACGAAATCGATGACGAGCAATGCCGGGCGCACACCCGGTGAGAGGGTCTTACCGAAACCCCCTCGAGCGTAGTTCTCTCCGAGTGATTCCCCCACGTTCGCCGCGCTCAAATGACTTTCGCAGCGCGCAGTTGCGCGAGTCGCTCGGCACCATAGCCCAACAGTGCAGAGAACACCTCGTCGTTATGTTGACCCAGTTCTGTGGGCGCCGGACTGTGAACGCCGCCAGGGGTCTCAGAGAATTTGGGAACCGTGTTCTGCATTTTCAGATCGCCGAAGTAAGGATGCTTCGTCGTGATGATCGCCTCTCGAGCCTTGAAATGCGGATCCTCCAGCATCTCGGGAGCTCGGTAGATCTGGCCGGCCGGCACGCCGTATTCGTCCATGATCTCGAGCGCTTTTTTCGTGGATAGAGTTTGCGTCCACGCCTCGATCAATCCGTCGAGCAACTTTTGGTTGGCGCCTCGGGCCTGGTGGTTCACGAAACGCGGATCGGTGGGCCAGGTCGGCTGTTGCATGGCTTCGCACAAACGACCGAACACGGTGTCCTGGTTGGCGGCGATCAGCACGAGTCCGTCACTCGTCTTGTAGACATTCGAGGGGGCGACGTTGGGCAGGATGGCCCCAGTGCGCTCGCGGATGTAACCGGTCTTGTCGTACTCGGTGATGAGCGACTCCATCATCGCGAGCACCGCCTCGTACAGCGCGGAGTCGACGACTTGCCCCCGTCCGGTCTTTTCGCGGTGGTGCAGGGCGGCTAACGCTCCCACGCAGGCGAAGGTCGCCGCAAGCTCGTCGCCGATGCTGATGCCCATACGAGAGGGCGGGGAGGACGGATCGCCGCACACGTAGCGCAAACCGCCCATCGCTTCGCCGATTGCGCCAAAGCCCGCTCGATGGGAATACGGACCATTCTGACCATATCCGGAGACGCGGATCATGATCAGTTTGGGATTGATCTTCGAAAGTTCCTCGTAGCCACAGTTCCATTTTTCCATGGTGCCCGGGCGGAAGTTCTCAAGAACGAAGTCAACATTTTTCACTAAGTCTTTGAAAATCCTCTGGCCTTCTTCCTGTCGCATATCGAGCGTGACGGCCTTTTTATTGCGAGCGACGACCGGCCACCACAGCGAGGGCTCGCCGGCCTTTTGCCGACCCCAGACGCGCATCGGGTCGCCCTGACCCGGCGGCTCGATCTTGATCACCTCGGCGCCCATGTCGCCGAGCAGCTGGCCGCAGAACGGTCCGGCGAGCAACGTCCCAAGCTCCAAAACGCGTAGATCGGAAAGTGGGCCACGTTTGAAAGTCGAATCACCGGACATGCATGAACCTCGGCCGTGCGTGTGAGGGAACCGGCGAAACTTGTACCGGCGGTCCCCCTGCGGGTCAAGGTTGAGTCGTTCTAGACGCCACGATTGCTAGAATGCTCCGCGAAGACGATAGTCCGTTGGGTCGTCAGGAGATCGAGATGTCACGACAGGTCGAAATCGTTGAAGTCGGCCCGCGCGATGGGCTGCAGAGCGAGCCCGGCGTATTGCCGACGGCCGCCAAGGTGGAGCTGATCGAGCGACTCGTCGATTCGGGGCTTCGCCGGCTCGAAGTCACGAGCTTCGTGAATCCCAAAAAAGTACCGCAGATGGCGGATGCCGAGCTGGTACTCGCGGGACTGCGTAAACGCGAGGATGTTCGGTACATCGGGCTCGTGCTCAATCAGAAAGGGTTCGAGCGTGCGCTCGCGGCGGGCTGCAATGAGGTCGGCATGGCCGTGGTGGCCAGTGACACGTTCAATCGGCGCAATCAGGGCGTCGGCACAGACGAATCCATCGCCGCCTGGCTCGCGATCGCGAAAGAGGCGAAGGTCGCCGGTATTCGCGCACAGGTGACGGTCTCTGCCGCTTTCGGATGCCCCTTCGAGGGTGAGATGCCGGTGGCGAGGGTGATCGAGGTCGCCAAACGTGTGGCCGAGGCCGAACCGTTCGAAATCGCATTTGCCGACACCATCGGCGTGGGCGTGCCCGCCCAAGTCAGCGAAATCATCGGTCGAGCGCGTGAGTCGTTGCCCAAGAGCATTCAGTTGCGCGCACATTTCCACAACACCCGGAACACCGGGCTGGCCAATGCCTACGCCGCGGTCGCCGCTGGGGTGTCCGCGCTCGACTCGAGTGTCGGCGGGATCGGAGGCTGTCCCTTCGCGCCTGCCGCGACGGGCAATATCCCCACCGAGGATCTCGTCTACATGCTGGGTCGCTCCGGTATCGAGACGGGTATCGATCTCGACAAGCTCGTGGGCACGGCCGAGTGGCTGCAAGGGACCTTGGGTCGAACCGTCCCCGGCATGCTGCTCAAGGCCGGAAATTTCCCGAAGCAGACCACGGCCTGCGCCGCTTAACCAAAGCCGGGTGTTTTAGAAGCCACCTGTCAAAAGCCACCTGATGGTAGCCGTGGTCGGGTCCGTCGATGCCCGATTGCGCTGCTGGCGGGGTGGCCGGATACTTGGCAACCGTTTTCGTTCCCGATTAAACGAGGCCCCGGAGGGCGCATGTCATATCGTTTGGGTGTAGATGTCGGCGGCACGTTCACGGACCTGCTGCTTGTTAACGAAAAATCCGGTCAGACGTGGTCTGCGAAGGTGCCCTCGACCCCCGCCGACCAGTCGATTGGCGTACTCAATGGCATCAAGCGTGTCTGCGAGCGTGCGGGTATCGACCCGAGCGCGATCGATCACGTGATGCACGGCACGACTGTGGCCACGAACACGGTGCTCACGGGCACTGGCGCGCGCTGCGGTCTCGTCACCACCAAGGGTTATCGGCAAGTGCTGCAGATCGCGCGCTCGTACGTTCCCGGTGGTCTCGGCGGCTGGATCATCTACAACAAATCTTTGCCGATGGCGCCGCTCGCGTGCACCATCGAAGCTGACGAGCGCGTCAGCGCGAAGGGCGAGGTCGTCAAGCGCCTCGATGAGAAAGCCCTGCGAACGAGCCTGCGCAAGTTGAAGGCGCAGAACATCGAAGCGCTCACGGTTTCTTTGATCAACTCTTTCGCGAATCCCGCGCACGAGCGTCGGGTCCGCGAGATCGCGCAGGAAGAGATGCCGGGCACCCCGGTTTCGATTTCTTCCGACGTCGTTCCCGAAATGCAGGAGTACGAACGTACCGTCACCACGGTGGCCAACTCCTACGTACGTCCGCGCGTCGATCGTTACGTCAACAACCTGAAGGCGAAGCTCGGTCAGGTCGCCAAAGACGTGAAGCTGCACATCCTGCGTTCCGACGGAGGTCTCGCTTCGGCATCTTCGGCCGCGGAATATCCGGTGAATCTGCTGATGTCCGGTCCTGCGGGCGGCGTGACGGGTGCGCTCTGGGTGGCCGTGCAGGCCGGTTTCCCGAACTTGCTGACCGTCGACGTCGGTGGAACCTCGACAGACGTTGCGCTGATCCAGGGCGGGCAGCCGCGACTGCGCCGCGAAACGACGGTCGGTGACGTCACGGTGCGTGCCTCGTCGGTCGACATTCGTACCGTGGGTGCGGGCGGCGGCTCGATCGCCCACGTCCCCGAGCTCACGAAGGCGTTGCGCGTCGGTCCGCAATCGGCAGGCGCTGATCCCGGTCCGGCCGCGTACAACCGTGGCGGCACTGAGCCGACGGTCGCCGATGCCAACATCGTCCTCGGATATCTCCCGGAGATGCAGAAGCTTGGTGGCGACATGGTCCTCAATCGTCCGCTCTCTCATGCGGCGGTCAAGAAAGTGGGTGATGCGCTCGGTCTCAACGTCAAGCAGGCGGCGCAAGGCATCTACAACATCGTCAACGAAAACATGGTGGGTGCGCTGCGCCTCGTGTCGGTCGAGCAAGGCTACGACCCGCGTGACTACGCGCTGATCGCCTTCGGTGGCGCCGGCCCGCTGCACGCCAACGCGCTCTCGCGACTCCTCGGCTCGTGGCCGTCGATCATTCCGCCGGGTCCGGGCGTGCTCTGCGCGCTCGGCGATGCGACGACGGCGGTGCGTGACGAACGCGCCCGCACCTACGTGCGCAAGTTCAGCGAAACCAGTGCCAAAGAAATCGACAAGATTCTGAAGGCGCTCGCCGCTGAAGCCTCGAAGGGTCTCGAGGAAGAGGGCGTCAAGAAGTCGGAGATCAAGACCTCGTACCAGGTCGATCTGCGTTACCACGGACAAGGCCTGCGCCTCACCGTCGAGGTCAACCTCGCGGAACTCCAGAAGAAGGGCTTGAAGGCGATCTCCGACAAGTTCGACGAAGAGCACAAGCGTCTCTTCACGTTCGCGCTGCCGCTCGAGCACGAGCTCGTCACGCTGCGCTCGGCGGTTCAAGGACAGGGCATCAAGATCAAGCGTCAACCGCTTGCCAAGGGTGGGTCGAGTCCGAAGGCCGCCGTCGTCGGCAAGCAAAAGTCGTTCATGGAAGGCAAAGACGTCACCGCCATCGTGTACGACCGAGCAAAGCTCAAGGCGGGAAACAAAGTCGCCGGGCCGGCCATCGTCATGGAAATGGACTCGACGACGGTCATCCTGCCGAAGCACACCGGCCACGTCGACAAGTCTGGCTGCATCCTGATTTATCCCGACAATTACAAGGCCCCCAAGAAGGGCGCCTCGCGTAAGTCGGGCAAGAAATAATCTCGAGGAACACACCCATGCCTGCAACAATCGTTCAGCGCAACAAAAAGTCCTTCAAGAAGGTCAAGGTCGACACCGTCACCATCGACATCATCGAGAGCGCGCTGCGCAACGCGCGTTACGAGATGGATACGGTCCTGTTCCGCACGGCGATGTCGCCGGGCATCCGCGAGCAGCATGACGAATTCCCGATGATCGCCAACACCGACGGCAAGATGGTCGTCGGACAGTTCGGCTCGTTCATCTGGGGCTTCATGCAAGGTTATGAAGGTACGGTGGAAGAGGGCGATATCTTCCTGACTTCCGATCCCTACTCCGTCAACGGCGCCATCAGCCATGCCAACGATTGGTTGATGCTGATGCCGATCTATCGAGACGGACGCATCATCGCCTGGTCGGCCATGTTCGGCCACATGACCGACGTCGGCGGTAAGGTCCCGGGCTCGTTGCCCACCGACGGCACGACCATCTACGAAGATGGCATCGTGGTACCGCCCGTCAAGATCTTCAAAGGCGGCAAGCTCAACGAAGACGTGCTGCGCGTCGTGTTGCACAACTGCCGTTTGCCCGAATGGAACCTCTCGGACTTCAACGCCATCACCGCTGCGCTACGAACGGCGGCGGCGCGTTGCGTCGAAATCGCCGAGCGCTTCGGCGACGACGTCTTCTATTCGGCGATGGACGCCATGCTCGATCGCAACAAGCGAGCGATGCGCGCGCTCATCCGTCAAAACGTTCCGGAAGCCAAGCAGCACTTCGAAGATTACATTTGCGATGACGGTCTCAACATGGGCCCGTACCGCATCAAGTGCAGCATGTGGCGCGAGGGTGACAAGTGCATCTTCGACTTCACCGGTACCGATCCGCAGTCCATCTCTTCGATCAACTTCTTGTTGAACGAAGAGATGTTCAAGATGTTCGCGGGCATCTACATGATCATGGTGTTCGACCCGCAGATCTTGTTCAACGACGGGTTCTACGACCTCATGGAAGTCCGCATTCCTCCCGGCACGCTGCTCAAGCCGCTCAAGCCGGCGGCACTGTCTTGCCGAACCCATGCGCTCGGACGCATCTTCGACATCCTCGCGGGCTTGCTCGGTCAAGGTAACCCCGACTTCATGTGCGGCGCCGGCTTCTCCGACAGCCCGCACTTCATGTACTCGGGCTACGACAAGAATGGCGAGTGGTATCAGCTCTACCAAATCACCTTCGGTGGCATCCCGGGCAAACCGTTCGGAGACGGTCCGGATGGTCACTCGCTGTGGCCGTCGTTCACCAACGTGCCGAACGAGTTCCTCGAGAGCTACTTCCCGCTGCGTATCGACATCTACGAAACCATCGCGGATACCGGTGGCGCGGGCAAGAATCGCGGCGGCAACGGTCTGCGAATCGGCTACCGTTTCCTCGAGCCGGGCGAAATCTCCATCCACGATGATCGCTGGCTCACCTATCCGTGGGGCGCGAACGGTGGCGAGCCGGGTGCGCGCAGCCGCAAGACGCTTGTACGCGCGGACGGCTCCGAGCAGCTGCTGCCGTCCAAGATCGATCACGTCAAAGTCGAGGCGGGCGATCTTCTGCTCGCCGACACCTGGGGTGGTGGCGGTTGGGGCGACCCGCTCGAGCGCGAAAGCGCGAAGGTCGGCTTCGACGTTGCGGCGGGCCTCGTGACTGCCGAGGGCGCGAAGCGCTACGGCGTAGTGTGCGATGAAGACGGCAAGGTCGACGAGTCAGCGACCGAAACATTGCGTGCGAAGATGCGCGCCAAGCGCGGACCGAAGAAAATCTTTGATCGTGGTTTCGAATCGATCGAAGAGCTAAAGGGACGTTGCAAGGCGGAGACGGGCTTCGACCCGCCGTCGCAACCGCGCTTCACGAAGTGGGCGGCGGTGGCGGCCGAGGCGATGCTGCGCAAGAAGGGCATCAAGGCCGCCTGAGTTCG
>JBIJCL010000063.1:0-8654 GCA_044344725.1 Steroidobacteraceae bacterium
CATGGAACAGGCGATGCAACGCCTCTCCTCTGGCAAGCGAATCAACAGCGCGATCGACGACGCCGCCGGAATCGCCGTTACGCAGCGCATGCGTAACCAGATCCAGGGCCTCAACATGGCGATCCGCAATGCCGGTGACGGCATTTCGATGGCGCAGACGGCCGAAGGCGCGATCGACGAAATCCAGAACATGTTGCACCGCATGCGAGAGCTCGCGGTGCAGTCGTCCAACGGCACTTATACCTCTGAAGACCGCAGCTTCCTGAGCGTCGAGTTCAACGAACTCGTGAAGGAAATCCGTCGAGTCTCGAATCAGGCTGCCTGGGACGGCGATCTCAAGTTGATCAGCGAAGATGCCAAGGCCATGAACGTACAGGTCGGTATCTCGGCGGCCGATTACATCAAGATCCCCCTCGGTCCGCTCACGATCGAAGATCTGAATCTCGCCGAGCGCACGACGGTGAACAACACCTCTGGCGCGCAGATCAACACCTGGGACTTGAAGGAAGCCACGTCCGGCGTCACAACGTCAGGCGTGTCGGGCACCCGAGTGCTCGACGAAAATCAACAAGTCATCGATGTCAATTTCACAGATGTTCCGCTTCCCAACTTCGAGTTGAAGCTCTGGAACGGCACGAGACAGGCCGACGGAACGCCCAACCCGCAGGGAGTCTCCACGCTGACGGCAGCAGGCGTGACCAGCGTGTCGGACCTCGTCAAGCAACTCAAGGGCCACGTCGATTATGACCCCACCACCGTCGACATCCAGAATGTCGGCGGACAATTGAAGGTGGTTTGGAAAATTCTCGGTAGCCCGATGCCGGCGGGAACGCCCTCGCTTGCAGCGACGAATACAGGAACGGGATCCGCTGACAGCAAAACGCAGAGCTTTACCGCAGCGAGTGCAGCGGCTGCTAGCGTCGTTGACCTGTCGGGAACCCAGACGGACTATCGCCCTCAATCGTTCGATCTCAGTGGATTTACTTGGTTCAAGGACTCTGTCCCGACCAGCAAGCCCAACTTCTTCGAACTTCGCGTCGGCGAGCGCATGCTCACCGCGCATAACGTCACGAGCATCGAAGATCTTCGCAAGCAATTGAAGGAAGACAGCGACTACGAATTCATTCGTAGAGAAGCCGGCCTGCCGGAAGGCTACGAAATGTTCGATGTCGCGAGCGGTACAACGCTCACGGTGAAGTTCGGCCAGAACGCCCAGAACCTCGGCTTCTTGCGCTACTCCGAGAGCAACGTGAACATCGCGAATACGCAAGATGCGATCACGGCGCTCGATTTCATCGACAAAGCTCAGGTCACCGTCAACACGATGCGCGCCGAAATGGGCGCGACCATGAGCCGCATCGAGTACACCATCAACAACCTGATGAACATCGTCGAGAATACTGAGGAAGCGAAGTCTCGAATTCTCGATACCGACTACGCCAAAGAGTCCGCGAACCTCGCCAAGGCGCAGGTGTTGGCTCAGGCCGGTACGGCGATGCTCGCGCAGGCGAACCAGTCTCAGCAGTATGTCCTCAATCTGCTGCGGCAGGGCTAAGTCGGCGGCAATACCCCAGTGATGCGGCCGCTCGTCAAACTCTCTGCCATCGCCGCGCTTTCGGTTCTGCCGATCGCGTCCGTCATGGCGAGCGAGACGACGAGTCGCGCGCCTGCGACATCGTTGGCGGAGGCGGCCGAATCGTTCGCCGAAGAGGTTCTCGGCCTGCCCTCGGGCAGCGCACGGGCCCAGTCGATCGATCGACGCATTCTGCTTGGCGACTGCACCTCGGGCTGGGCCTGGGGATTCGCCTTCGGAAGTCGTCAATCGGTACAGGTGGTCTGCCCCGGCGATCCGCGTTCGCGACGCCTGGTCGCGCTGTCTTTCGCCGAAGAGTCCGAACCTAAAGAAGTCGCTGCGCGAGACGCGGCGCCGATGATCGTCGCCACACGCGACCTGCCCTTCGGGCATCGTCTGACGAGTGGCGATATCCGCGAACAACCGCTTGCTGCCGGCGTTCGCCCGTCAGCCACCCTGTCATCACCGGAGCAAGTCGTGGGTCAGACCCTGACGCGGGCGGTGCGCCAGGGAGATCCGCTCGGTCGGGCCGACCTGCGCGCGGCAGTCGTGATCAAAAGAAATAGCATTATTATGGGATGGTCCGATTTCTCGGGAGGCCGCGTCTCGGCGAAACTGCTCGCCCTCGAGAACGGCAAGATCGGTGAATGGATCGATCTCGAAAATCCGCAGAGTGGTCGCCGCCTTCGCGGCGAGGTTCAAACGGACGGCTCGGTCCGACTGGGTTCACCAGGGGCATCGACCTCTACAATGGCGTCCGACGCAGCTAAAGTCTCTTTGGCACGTGTCGACTAAGTGGACACCAGTAGTGGGTAAATCCTAATGAGCATCGACAAACTTTCTTCAAACGCAGCGATCACTTCGGCTCCCGAGCGCTCACCGCGTTCGGCCGTGATCAACGGCGAGCAGAAGGCGACCTCCTCCAAGGCGGCAGCCGCTCAAATATCGGTTTCGACGGCTGATGTCGTCCGGATTTCCGTCACCGCCAAAGGCATGCTGCAGGCCGTGAAGAGCTCGGCCGACGACGAAGAATTCGACCAGGCTCGCGTCGACTCCATCCGTCGCGAAATCGCCGAAGGGCGTTTTCCGATCGATGAAGATCGCCTCGCCCAGAAATTCCGTGAGCTGGAAGAGCAACTCGGAGATTTCGGCTAAGCCATGAAACCCCGCGCACCCGAGGGTCTCGAAGAACTCGAAACCCTGTGTCAAACGATCTGCTACATCCTCGAGCGCGAGAACGCGATCCTGCGCAGCAGAAACGGGCTGATCGGGGAAGGCATCGAAGAACTCGAGGCGATCCAGTCCGAGAAGGATGCCAAGATCAATTTGCTCGAGCGCTTGAGCCGTGACGAGGCGAGCATCGACGAAACTCGACGCGATCCCGAGAAGGCCGAAAAAGTGCGCGCGGCCATCAACCGTTGCAAAGACCTGCAGTCGAGAAACCACCAGGTTTTCTCGCGGGTCGTGACCGCTCAAAGAAAGATCGTATCGCTGCTTCGACAACCCGAAGAAGATCTCCACCTCTATGATCGAGGCGGACTCAGTCGTGTTTTCGGATTGTCGCGTCGAGCTGAACTCGCCTGACGATTCTCACTCGGGCCGGGATTTGCCCTCTGCCGGCTCCCGCCCTTCCATCCAGTACACCCACGACAAGACGACGGCTACGGCTCGATAGACATCGGGCGGGATGACCGTATCGAGCGGCAGCTCGGAAAGCCTTGCGGCCAGCACGGCATCGCGCATCACGGGAACGCCCTGCCGACGTGCTTCGGCGACGATTTCCTGAGCCATGCGCTCGCGACCCGTCGCCACGATGAGTGGCACCGGGTTACTGCCATACTCGAGCGCGACGGCCCGATCTTCGCGTGAGGTCTTCATGCTCTTGGCTTCATACGCGAATCGAGTGGAGCTGTCCCGGATCCATGGGCGGAGTCGTGTCGTGTTGCGGCTCGATCACCGACCATCGCGCAAGATCGAGTCCGGCATTGCGCAATCGACGAGAGAGTTCGCTTTTCGACTCATCCCATCGCGTCTGCTGATTGGCGGTATCGGTGAGCACCGTGATCCCGACCCCAGCGCGTCCGACTTGCTCGATCCGAATGTCGATATCGCCGAAGGGCAGAGAAATACCGACGAGTCGCATACGCCACGGCTGATTCGCATCGTCTCGACGCCCGTCTCCACCCGAATAATCCAGCGGTTTTTGAGGCGGACTTTGATCGAGGGTGATCCACCAGCCCCCTAATCCGTCGGGCGATGGAAATACGAACGAAAAGACGGATCCGCCACTGCGATTTGCGGCCGTCGCTGCGCTCTGAAGGCCCACGAGATCATCGAGCGCTGACCAGGCCTTGCTCGAAGCCGGTCCCTCTCGACGAGTATCGATGATCTCGAGCAAGCGTCGTTTCAGATCGGCCATGGGCACCGGTCGACGCTCGCGCAGCTGCGACTCGAAAAACAGGCCCGACTGGGAGAGCGAGGCTGCCAAAGATTGCATCCACGCCCCAAGACCGGCGGCCGATGACGTCGATGGCAGGCCCTGTGCGGCTGACGTCGAGCCGGATGTGTTCAGTACACCGTCAGGGCTCAGCAACCAACCGGCCAAAGAACTCGGCAGGTGTAATCGACCCGATAAAGACCTGACCGGATTCAGCCCAGGTCGCGACGATATCAACCCCATGGCCGGCAATACCGGGGTCTCGAGGACCTTCGCCATCTCGTCCGAAGGTGCCACCTCGCCCGTCGCTACCAACGCGGCAGGCGACGGCGTACCACCGACCCGCGCGACGGACGTACCGGCAAGCGGCAATAGAGGTACCAGCGTAAGTGCACCGCTCAGGTCACGGGCGACCTGCATCGAGAGTCGAGAGTATTCAGAAACTCCCGGGATCGGCCGACTGGAGAAAAAGTGATCGCCGATTTTCAGGAGCATTTCGTCATCCTGAAAGCGGACGCTCGCGGTCAGCACCGACCCGACCTCCCATCGCCCAGAGGCCCCGACCGATTTGGGAACGGCAATGGCGAGATCGGTCGCAGCAACCAACTCGGGGTCGCGCGGCAGAGGTAAGGGAGGTGGAAGTCCGACGGGGCTAAGCATCACTTCAGCAGTCGTCGCGCGACTCCTCGGCTTGAGGGACGCGAGGAGTATAGTGTGGTCGAGTGGGATCAAAGAGAAGCTTTCATGAGGTTCAAGACAACCGTCGGTCCGGTCGCCTTACTGTTTTTGGCCTGTTTTCTGGCCTCGCCCACCACGTGGGCTGCCGATCCGGCAGACAAGGCGCGACGGCCCCCACCGAAACCTGACGTCCGATCGCGCGCCATCCCAGAACTTGTGTGCACGAGTGATCGGGCGATAACGGTCACGAACACCTCGCTCGCCACGAAAAGCGAGGAAGTCCCCCTCCGACTGCGCATCTCGGGCAATCTTCTCTACCTCGGCGAGAACGCCGTGAACGAGCGTTTCTTTGCGATCATCAATCGGGTGGACCGACGCAGATGGTCCTCGGGCACTGCCACCTTGGTGCTCGACGAGGCCCTCGGACAAGGTGTCTGGACCAACCTCACCCTCGATGCCACACGGATCAGCGCAGTCCGCTGCGAGCCCTTCGACGCACCGCCGCGACCATGACGCGCGGCAGTCTTTTGGCAACAATCGCCGTAGCCGGCGCATTGCTCGCGTCCTGCGGAGGCGGCGGTAGTGGCGGCGGTGGCGGTGGCGGTGGCGGCAACAATCCCCCGAGTTCCAACACACCTCCGCTCTCCGGCAGGAACGTCGATTTTTCGATGGCTGGAGTGTCGTACTCGACACCTACCTTATCCGGTACGACGAGCTCGGCCGGGGGCTACACCTATCGCTGCAACCCGTCCTGCGAAACTTTGACCTTTTCGATCGGCCCCATCACGGTCGGCACGGCCACCGGGGCCTCCACCCTGTCGATCAAAGATTTACAAGGCGGTCTCGAAGGTGGGCTGCTGTCACCGACCACCGTCCGTCGCGTACAGTTTCTGATGGCGCTCGACGGCGATGCCGATGTCGGTAACGGCATCGCGATCCCGTCCGAGCTCGCGCCTTCACTCGCCAATCGCTCACTCAACTTCAATGCGACGTCCTTCGATGCGGATCTCGCCTCGCTCGTCGACTATCTGAAGGGCGATGGCCGTCTCTCGTCCAGCTATCGCGCAGGCATGCAGATTCCGTCTGCGGCGACCGCGCGAGCGATCGCCGAGCAAGCCGAAGCAATGGCGCGCGGCGTTTTGGTCGAGTCACCGACTTCCACGTCCATACCCGTCAGCGAAATCCGGAAATACGTCCTGCGCGTTCCTGATTCCTCCCTGATTGCGTACTCGGGAAACGCGTCCTCGCTAAAGAGCGCGTATCCGAGTGGGCTGCGCCCGGCGCTCGGCGCCGGCCTGTCTCTCATCTCGGGGACACCCGGTAACGTCATGCAACTGCGTACGATCACCTCGCGTGGTATTTCGGTTGCTGCACCAAAATATTCTGATGGCGTCTCGGTTCGGACGTCGGAGCTGCTACTCGGCACTTCGGCGAACAGTTCGCCATCCACCGGCACGATTACCTTGACGCCCACGTCTGCCGATTTGGTCTCGTTGACGTCACTGAAGACGGCCGACGGCGTGTCGTACTCGGGGCGTCCCACGCCGACCGACTCCTCCGGTAGTGACGGGTGGCGCAACCTCGACGAGGATCTGCAGCCGCGGTCGCCGGAATTCGACCAACGGGGCCTCGATCCTGCGGGCGTGATCGAGGGTGACGCCGGAACGTATTGGGCTTGCGATCGTCGCGGGCCCTTCCTTCTGCAGTTCAATGCCCAAGGCCAATCGTTGCAGCGACTTGGCCCGGCGGGTAGCGCGGGTGCGTTACCCGATGTAAACCGACGACTGCCGGCGATACTCGAGGCGAGACAACCGACTCTTGGCTGCGGCGGTGTCGCCGTGCGCACGACGAGTGGAGAGGTCGTATTCGCATTGGGCGCGGCGCTCAACGTAAACGGACGCACCGCGAATTCGGCGCGGTTGCTACGCTTCGTCGGATTCAATCCGCGTACGAGCGCCGTTCGGCAGTTTGCCATGCCGATCCGCAGTAGCGAGTTTTCTCTGCGGGTACTCGATCTCGAATCTTTGAGTGAAGACCGAGTACTCGCGCTCGTGCGCTATCGAGAGTCGAGTGCGACCGGCCCATATCGATGGGAGATCCGATCGATCGACCTTTCCAACGCAACAGAGATCTCGACGCGGGTGCTGACTTCGGGACCGAATGCGGGTCTCGCACTCGAGTTCGGATCGACCGCAGAAATCGAGTCGAGCGGCGTCACCCTCGCGAACTCGACCACGCTCGTCGAACTCGGCGCTCTCGGTTGGATCGCCGAATCCGTGGAGGGTTTGACCCGCGGCAATTCGCAGACGCTCATCATCATCGGACAAAGTAACGGTGGCGTGACGAGTCGGATACGCGGCGGAGACGCCTCGTTGTCGGTGGCCGAACATCAGGTCGATCGAAACGGTCTGATCACGCCGCGCGCGGCGGGTAGTTCGACCCTACCGGTTTTCGAGCTCAGCCCGTCTTCAGTCGAGTCACGTCAGATCGTGATCTGGTCGTTGCAGTTGCGGACCCCGGCGAACTGATTTGCGCCTCGTCGGATCATTCCGACTTGATGCACTGCTCACCGCCCCGGAGTAGCGCCGCACAAACCCGATCAACCTCCTCTTCGCTATCGAGCTGCACGCGCAGTCGATAGAGCGATGACCCGCGGAGCGGCGCCGCATCGATCACCGGGGAGCGATCAGCGAGTTCGACGAACGAACGCTGCAAAAAGGTCCAACCCTTTTTCGCCGACGAAGTTGAGGAAAAGGCCCCGAGTTGCACGAAGTGTTTTTTTGTCGAAGCGGGTGGCTCGACGACCACCGGCGCTGCAGGCACGGCTGCCGCCGATGCTTGGGGCGCAGCTTCCATCGGCGCTTGCGGATCAGCGACCGCCGACTCTTGGGGCGCAGCAGCTTCGCTCACGGCCTCACTGGTCGCGTTCGTCAGCTTGTCGCGACGGCTTGCGGCGAGCTTGCTCCAGACGCCCTCAGGATGTATCGACAGATACTTCGAATAAGCGTCCGCTGTATTTTCGCGTCGAGCGACGCTCCAATCACGCTGGTCGATGAGGGCATCGCGACGAGCCCTCGCCTTGTCGGCATGTTCGCTCTTCGGGAAGCGCTCGAGGAAAGCCGCGTACGCATCGGGGGTGTCGGTGCTGACGGTGGTCTCCCAAGCCTCATCTGTCTGACTGCATGCCGCAAAGACGGCGAGGCACGCCGAGACCAGGGCGATTCGAGAGAGACGAGAAACGTGCACCTTCAAGAGATGGACTCCATGCAGCAAGGTCGATTGTTCGACCTGATAGGCCACGGGAGTATATCCCGCTGCAACTCAACCGGCTAACGAGCGGAGTCGCGGGTACTACCGGAAAACATAGGATCGAACGCCTCACGATAAAACGCCCAATGTCGCTCGCCTAGCGCCTGCAAGATCGCCATCGGGTCGTGGCCGACGCCTTCGACGACAATCCAGTCGTGAGGGATGCCGAGACCGACGAGATATTCGTGAAAGTCCCGGTTGTTCGAGAAGGTATTGTCCCGATCGCCGATGACGATACGCACCCGAGACCATTCCTTGAGACGGGCTGCGTTCTGCTTCGCCAATTGCCGCGGACTCACGGCGACGAAATGGGCCGGATCACTTCCATAAACCTCACGCATCACGTCGGCTGCGGTCTTTCCACTCGCCCGCGGCGCTTGGGTCAGGGTGTCTTGCAGCGGTCCCGCACCGACGATCGACACCGAACCAAAGAGCTCCGGAAACTTGAACCCTAATCTCGCTGCACCGTAACCGCCCATGCTGAATCCGTCGAGCAGTCGCCCCTCGCGCGTCGTGATCGTGCGGTAGTTCGCATCGATATGCTGGACGAGATCGCGGGTGATGATGGTTTCCAGCGGTGCGGATCCATCTTTCCAGTCGACATACATGCCAAGTCGCAAACCATTGACGAACACCAACAGGAATGGCGGTACACGT
>JBIJCL010000064.1:0-8653 GCA_044344725.1 Steroidobacteraceae bacterium
ATGAGGGCCTCGGGCTCAATGAAGCGGTGCAGCTTGCCATGGAGGCGCTCGCTTCCCGGTTCGATGCGTCGATCATCGTCGCGGCGGATGTTCCGTATATCTCACCGGAAGAAATCGACTCGCTCGTAAATCAGGCGAGGGGATACGACATGGTTGTCGTTCCTGATCGACGAGGTGAAGGAACCAACGCGCTGTGGTTGAGGCTGCCCTCGTCTGTGTCGCCACAGTACGGCCCGAATAGCGCCGAACTGCATCTCGGCGTGGCGACGAGGCGGTCGCTACGCGCGATCCAAATTGAGATGTCGGGGCTCTCACACGACATCGACACGCCGGAAGATCTTCATGATGAGCCCGAGCCAGAAACGGCGATCCGAAGTTTGGTTACTCATGAAGATCTGCCAAGTTTGATGAGCCGTGCGCGGGAGCTCGCACTCGAAGGGTTCGGTGTGCGTGTCGGATACTCGCGAAAGGTATTCATTCCGCTGACTCATCTGTGCCGAGACGTGTGTCATTACTGCACCTTCGCTGCGCCGCCGCGGCGAGGGGATCGTGCCTATATGACGATCGACGAAGTTCTGGAGGTCGCGCGGCAGGGTGCCGCAGCAGGATGCGTTGAAGCGCTATTCACGCTCGGCGACAAACCGGAGCTTCGTTATTCGCAAGCGCGGGAAGAGCTCTCTCGCTTGGGTTTTGAGTCGACGCTCGACTATCTCGAGTACTGTGCGCGGCGGGTTTTCGAGGAGACCGGGCTTTTACCTCATCTCAACCCTGGCGTGATGGACCGCGAGTCCATGAAGCGGCTTCGCGCCGTCTCCGTGTCGATGGGGTTGATGATGGAAAGTCTCTCGCCGAGATTGTCGGCACGAGGTGGACCTCACCACCGATCGCCGGACAAGCAGCCTTCTGCGCGTCTCGAGACTCTGAATCTCGCTGGCGAACTATCGATACCATTCACCACCGGTTTATTGATTGGTATCGGAGAAACGCGCCTCGAGCGTATCGAGACACTTTTGGCCATCCGTGATTCGCATCGTCGCCATGGTCATGTGCAGGAAATCATCGTACAGAACTTTCGAGCGAAGCCGGGCACTCGGATGGCCGATGCACCTGAGCCCTCGCTCGAAGAATTGCAGTGGACGATCGCAGTCGCTCGATTGATCTTCGGCTCGAGCATGTCGATACAGGCTCCGCCCAATCTCAGCATGGGGTCCTTGAAGGCGTTGGTCGATGCGGGGATCAACGATTGGGGAGGGGTGTCGCCTGTAACAGCTGATTTCGTCAATCCCGAGGCGCCTTGGCCCGAGCTCGAACTCTTAAGGCGTGAAACGCAATCCGCAGGTCGATGGCTCGTCGAGCGACTACCCATCGTGATGTCACACGCCCACGATCCCAAATGGGTCGATCCGATATTCCGTTCGGCAGTTCTTAGGAAACTCGATGCGTCGGGTTATGTACGCGAAAACTCTTGGCATGCCGGAGCAGGCGATCCGCCGTTCAAGCCTTATGTCGAACTCGCGCGAGCCGTCAAACCCGTTGGGCCGGTGTCATCCAGAGTAAAGGCGGCGATAAGCAGATGCTCCAAAGGGCAGGCGCTAGGCGAGGATGAGATCGTGCGTCTCCTCACGGCAGACGGTGCCGACTTTCAGGCAGTAGTCGGTGCAGCAGATGAGCTTCGCCGAAGTGTGTGCGGCGACACCGTCAGTTTCGTCATTAATCGGAACATCAATTACACGAACATTTGCACTTACTCCTGTGGGTTCTGCGCATTCGCAAAAGGTCGCGGTGCCCGCACGTTGCGAGGGCCCGGATATCGACTCGATCTCGAAGAAATCGGCAGGCGCGTGACCGAAGCGGCCGAGTCCGGAGCCACGGAAGTTTGTCTGCAAGGTGGAATACACCCTTCTTTCACGGGAGAAACTTATCTCGAGATCATCCGCGCTGCGCGCTCGGCGGCGGCGGACATTCACATTCACGGACTTTCACCTCTCGAGGTGACGCATGGTGCCGAGACGCTTGGAATACCCGTACGCGAGTTTCTAGTTCGGCTCAAAGAGGCGGGACTGCGCTCATTGCCCGGGACTGCCGCTGAGATTTTGGTGGACGATGTCCGTGCAATCATTTGTCCCGACAAACTCGATACGGCGAGCTGGCTTCACGTGATGAGAGAAGCCCATGCCATCGGGCTGCGGAGCACCGCTACGATCATGTTCGGCCATGTCGACACGCCAAGACATTGGGCGCGACATTTGCTCGAAATCAGAATGCTGCAGCAAGAGACACAGGGCTTCACGGAGTTTGTTCCGCTGCCGTTCGTGCACATGGAAGCACCACTTTGGCGGCGGGGCCTCGCGCGTAGCGGGCCTAGTTGGCGTGAGGCGATCTTGATGCATGCCGTATCACGGCTCGTATTCGAGCCGGTGATCCGAAACATCCAGGCCTCGTGGGTGAAGCTCGGGCGCGATGGCGCACTCGAAGCTTTGCGTGTCGGAGCGAACGATCTCGGCGGCGTACTCATGAACGAATCGATCACTCGCGCGGCGGGCGGAGTCAATGGCCAAACCTTGACGGCGGACTCGATGATCGAATCGATCCGCTCGATCGGAAGGCTGTCGCGGCAGCGCACGACACTGTATGGAGACATTCGGGCATCTCGCTCGGTGATTTCTAAAGATCCGATTTCAGTCCATCAGCTCGCCGTATAATCAGATTCATGAATATCCCCGTCAGTCAAAAACAGTACCAACTCGCCCGACATGAGAAGGCGTATCGCCTAGAGCTCGTTGAAAACGCGGTCGTGCGTGAGCCGGGTCCGCAGGAAGTGCTGGTCCGTGTTCATGCGTCGTCCATCAATCGACGCGACATCATGATCTTGCGGGGTGATTATCCCGTTGCGGGCCGCGAGAAGGTCGTGCCACTGTCGGACGGCGCGGGAGAAGTCGTCGCGGTCGGTAATGGGGTCACGCGTGTCAAACCCGGCGACCGTGTCGTCGGTCAGTTTTTCCAGAGTTGGCTCGATGGTCGAGGGCTTTCCTCCACCGGCGAGTCTGCGCTTGGCGGAGCCCGCGACGGCATGTTGGCCGAGTACGTCACGCTCCATGAAGACGGTGTATTGCGTTATCCCGCACATCTTTCTTTTGAAGAGGCCGCGACGTTGCCGTGCGCGGCGGTGACGGCATGGAACGGCCTCGTCACGCGAGGCGGGCTGTGTGCAGACGATTATGTGCTGCTACAAGGAACCGGCGGAGTATCGATATTCGGCTTGCAGTTCGCGCAAGCATTTGGTGCGCAGGTCGTCATCACAAGCTCAAGCAACGATAAATTGGCACGAGCTCGCGACCTTGGCGCGACTCACCTGATCAACTATCGGGAGACGCCCGATTGGACTGCGGCCGTACTTGCCGCAACAAAAGGTGTCGGTGTTCATCATGTGCTCGAGGTTGGCGGCGTCGGTACGCTCCGGCAATCACTCGCCGTCCTCGCTCACGGTGGCCATATCGCAATCATCGGCGGGCTAGGTGGGTTCGGTGGGGAGATTCCGGCGGCGAATATGATCGGCCGTAGCATGAGGGTCTCGGGGATCTTCGTCGGGTCTCGGTCCGATTTCGAAACCATGAATCTTTTCATCGACAACCACCGTATCAAGCCGGTCATCGATCGCGTATTCGACTTTACCGATGCGCCTGCGGCATACCTTTACATGGAGCATGGCAATCACTTCGGGAAAGTAGTCATCCGGCACGCCTGAGGGGGTAAATCGCCGGATCAAAGTCAGTCGTGACTCAGGAACGGTTTTTGTCTGAGCCTCGAGCGATCCTTTGAGCCCACTCGCGATCCTGATGCGAGTAATGACCCAAAATAAGAGAGCGTAACTCTCTGTGGGCATCCGATGTTCGGGTAGCGTCGAGCTGCGCTACGAGTACCTGAATTTCCTTTGACTTTCGGATCAGTGCCTCGCCGCCCCATCTGGTGAGCATGCTGGTCTCTACCGCTGAGGACGAGATAGGCGCACACCAGCGCCAACCCGCCTCACTCGACAATAATTCGAGGGCCTTGGCGTCGACCTCTTCGGGCCACGTTGATCGGCGTGACGATGGCGACGGGATCAGTGCTAGGGCAGGTTTATCGTCGCCGAGTTCTGCTTCCAGCAATATCGTCGATAGCAGTCTTGCGGAGAGCACGATCGCGACGACCTCGAGATTGTGGGCGGTGCGGCGTTGTCTTGCGTGATGCGTATCGAGAGTGGGTTCATCGCCGAATCGACGAAAGACATTGGAAGGCGAAACAGATGACAGGAACGCCGTCATTTTTTGCAATGCTCGACGGTAAGTATCGATCTGTACTGTAGTGGCCGTGCCCCGCGATGGACACGACTCCATCAACAAGGTGAACGTATCACCGAGAAATGCCGCGAGATCGGTCTCACCAAAACTCTGCACGTCTCGATTAGCGATCCGAACTGCTCGGCGCATCAGCGTATCGAGCTGTGCAGTGTCGAGCCCCAGGCTATTTTCTTGATCGAGGCGTCGTATCGAGTCGCGAAGCTCGAGCAATGAGCGCTCAGGGTCACCCCGAAAAGGAATCGTGACTTCGATGCCTGCAATGAGGCTGATCATCGTAATGTCATCGAGCCACGGCTCCAGTAATCGCGCCGCCACCAAGGCACTGAGGAATTCGTTATGGCCGTTCGCTCGTGTCAGCGCGATTCCCGGAGCGATGCGGAACATGACTTGTACTGTCGTCGTCCATCGATCAGGGGATCGATCCGAGATGTGAAGCACCGCGGAGATCTGGCGACTCCACGACGAAGCGCGACCGTCAGAGGATTCTTCCGCGCGGATCGCTCTGACGTCATCGAGAACAGTCGCGAGGCACGGTGGGATGCCGGCGTCGACCTCGATTTGTACGATGTCATGGAACAAGCCGGTCAGGACTTCGATCGGATCGTCTGACTCAGCCACCATCAGGGCATGTGGCAACGTGTGATAGGCCCGATCGGGGCCCGACATCGCCTCATCGATCAACGCCGCGATCCGGCGCACTTCCGCTGGAGGGCAACTTGGCGCGAGTACCGCCAGCGCTGTGCTCAACCGGTCGACGCAACGGGCGAGCATCATGGCCGCTCGCACCACGGCCAGCCGCGGTTGAGTCGCTGAATATTCGTTGAAGATTGCATCCGATTGTGGCCTTCTACTGACCGCTCCGAAATGGATCTAACTTGAAGTAAAACATGAGTCGGGGCCGGGGTTGGGAAAAACAACTTTTTTGCAGCGCCGGGCCGTCGGGGAAGGATCGGGGATGACCAAAGTTACCGTCGCCGTGGTCGGCTCGGGGCCGGGCGGCCTCAGCGCTGCTGCGCGCGCCGCCGAAACGGGGGTCTCGCACGTCCTGCTCGAAAAGTCCGCCGCGCATGCGGACACGATCCAGCGATACCAGAAGAACAAGCACGTCATGGCCGAGCCCAATGTGCTTCCGCTGCGCAGTTCGATGCGTTTCGCGGCGGGTAGCCGCGAACGAATCCTGGAGGAATGGGCGAGCGGTCTCGAGGAGCATGCGGTCGATATCCGCCATGACGCCGAGGTGGTCGCGATAACGGGTTCTCGCGGGGACTTCCAACTTCGCTTGCGTGACGGCGGTGTCGTCTCGGCCGAAAACGTCGTACTCGCCATCGGTCTTCAAGGAAATCCTCGCCTGCTCGGTATCCCCGGCGAAGGGCTGCCCTGCGTGCAGTACTCGCTCGACGATCCGGATGAATACAAAAACGAAACCATCGTCGTGGTAGGCGCAGGTGACGCCGCGATCGAGAATGCCGTCGCGCTCTCGAAGCAAAACACGGTGTATATCGTCAATCGGTCGGGTGAGTTCTCGCGGTGCAAGGACGGTAACCTCGCGCTCATTCTCAAACATATCGAAGCCGAAAAAGTTGCCTGTCTCTATTCGACCCAGTGTGTGTCGTTGGCAGAGAGCCCGGGAGGAGAGAAACCGTATTCGTTGACGCTGAATACATCCACCGGCGAAATGCAATTGCCCTGCGACCGAATCATTGCTCGACTCGGCGCCACGCCGCCGCGAAAGTTCATCGAGTCCTGCGGGATCGAGTTTCCGTCGAGCGATGCGGCATCGCTCCCCGTGTTGTCGTCCTCCTATGAGTCGAACGTTCCCGGTTTGTATGTGATTGGTGCGCTCGGAGGTTATCCCCTCATCAAACAAGCGATGAATCAGGGATACGAAGTCGTGGAATTCATCCGCGGGATTTCGATAGCGCCCGCCGACGAGCCGCTGCTTGCGGCGAAGTTTTCGAATATTCCCGGGCATCGGTCGGTATCCGACACTCTGCAGGCGATGCAGCGGCAGATTCCTCTGTTCACTGAGGTGAACCCGCTGATGTTCCGTGAGCTGATGCTCGGGAGCACCATCCACGTGCTCGATGCCGGCGACATCGTCTTCAGACGCAATGACTACACCAACTCATTCTTCACCGTCTTTGCTGGCGGCGTCGAAATACAGATCGACGACAATCGCCCGAACGTGCGAATTCCTTTGGTGGCAGGCCAGTTTTTCGGCGAGATGGGTCTGCTGTCGGGTCGTCGTCGTACCGCGACGGTGATCGCCGGCAAGGGCTGCGTGCTGATCGAGACGCCTCGACGAGATGTCTTGAAGCTCTTGAACTCGGTCGATGCCGCGCGCCTCGTGATCGACCAAACGTTCATCGTACGCGCCATCCAGAGCGGATTTGCGCCGCAGGCGAAGACGGCGGACTTGCTGCCTATCGCCGCCAAATCGAAATTGAATCGCTATAAGGCCGGACAGGTTTTATTCAGCGAAGGTGACGAGGCCGATACGCTCCATCTCGTGCGCAGCGGTTCGCTCGCTGTGCTGCGATCGATTGGCGGCCGCGAGATCGTCATGTCTTATGTCGCCGCCGGTAACTACGTCGGCGAGATGGGGTTGATGGGGGGCACCCGTCGTAGTGCGACGGTACGAGCGACGGTCGCGACCGAAACGATCAGCCTCGATGCCGAAACATTCGCAGAATTGTTACGACAGAATCCGGCTTTGCGTGCCGAGCTTGAGGAAACAGTACGACAGCGCGTGGCGAGTAACACCCGGCTGCAGGGACAAGATAATGCAGGCGAACTGATTTCGTTTTTGCTGAAGCAAGGTCTTGGCGAAGCCACCGATGTACTGTTGATCGACGAAGCCTTGTGCATCGGGTGCGATAACTGTGAAAGGGCTTGTGCCGCCACGCATGGCGGGACGTCTCGCCTCGATCGAGCCGCAGGGCCAACCTTTGCGAACGTTCATGTACCAACGTCCTGTCGGCACTGCGAAGACCCGCATTGCATGAAGGACTGTCCGCCCGATGCCATTCGGCGCTCGCCGAATGGCGAAGTATTCGTCGGCGACAACTGCATCGGTTGTGGAAACTGCGAGCGCAATTGCCCCTACGGGGTGATCCAGATGGCGGGACCACCCGCCGAGCCGCCTTCGCTCGTCTCGTGGCTTTTGTTCGGCGGCGAGAAGAGCGATGTATTCGGTGAGGTTCGTGGGCTCGGTCGCGAGCAGCACCACGTTCAAGGCGATACTCACGGAGCACCAAAGACCGTCAAAAAAGCCGTCAAGTGCGATATGTGCAAGGGGCAGGACGGCGGTCCGGCGTGTGTACGGGCGTGTCCGACCGGCGCGGCATTGCGCGTGAGCCCCGAGGAGTTCGTGACGTTCGTGCAGCAGGAAGCGTCGAGGTTCTGAACATGCACGAGTCGATGCTTGAATATGCCAGCCGACGCTATCTGAAAATCGCCCTCGGATTGTGCTTCGCTTCGGTCGTGGCGTATGCGTGGCACGACCCGATGTCGCCGCCGAACGGTGGAACATGGTTGGGCTATACGCTCGGCGGAGTTGGCGCTGCGCTCATTCTTTGGTTGACGGCGCTCGGCGTTCGAAAGCGCAGTTACTCGTCTTCGCTCGGAACGCTGCGCGGATGGACGAGTGCACATGTCTATCTTGGTTTGGCACTCATCGTCGTGGTGACGCTCCACACCGGATTCCAGTTCGGTTGGAATCTGCACACGCTGTGCTACGCGCTCATGCTGATCGTGATCGCAAGCGGCATATTCGGGCTCATCGTATATCTACGCTATCCGAAGTTGATGTCGGCTAACCGGGTAGGCCGCAAGCCCGATCTGCTCCTCGAAGAAATCGACGACCTCGATCAGCGCGCATTTCGTATCGCCCGCGACATGCCGCGCCGTTTCGGTGATGCGCTGCGCTCCAATCGTGAGGAAACGCGCCTCGGCGGAAGTGCCATCGCTATTTTACGGGGACGCGATCTTTCCATGATCGACTTGCCCAACGCGGCCGGCGATTCGACACGGGTTTCCAATGCTGAGCAAGCGGCGTTACTCGCGTGGCTCGGGGACGAGCTTGCCCGCAGTACCGATGGTGACGCGACGCGGCGAATCGGCGATCTGCTCAGCGTGATCGCCACGCGTCGAAATCATCTGCGTCGACTGTGTCGCGATGCCCAGATCCGCGGCTGGCTCGAGATCTGGCTGTACGTCCACGTCCCGGTGACCTTGGCGCTGCTCGGTACGTTGATCGCACATGTGGTCAGCGTGTTCCTCTACTGGTGAATCCATGCGTCTCCTGATTCGAA
>JBIJCL010000065.1:0-8567 GCA_044344725.1 Steroidobacteraceae bacterium
CCCTGTTTCGAGAGCTACTCGAGCGACGACTGCAATCGCAACCTCCGGAGACCAAAAATATCCTGCATGAGCGCGCGAGTCGGTGGTTTGCCGAGAACGGTCAGATCAGCGAAGCCCTGGCCCACAGCGCGTTGACCGGGAACATCGAACTTCACACGGCGTATCTGGAACGCTTCTGCGAGGACATGGTCTACCGCGGCGAAATCCGTCGACTCGAGCAATATGTCGCCGACATCCCTGCGGCGAGGTTACGCACCCTCCCGCGTCTCTCCCTCGTCATCGCTTGGTGGCGAACCCGACAGTACCGATTCGTCGAAGCCGAGGAACTGATCGAGTCCGTACGAGGATCGCTCGATCGAGCGACCCGCTCGAAAAGGGGGCGTAGTGTGCAGGTCACGGAACTCGCCGCGTTGCTGAAGCATCGGGAGCTCACTCTCCGATCAGCGCGCAGCGCCATACCCATCAGCGATCAAGAATGCCAACAACTGATCGACGACTTTTCCAAGACGAACAACGACGGTCTACAGCTGAACTTGTACGCGCAACTCTTCGCCTCGTATCGAAGGCAGTACAGAATCACCGAGATCCTGAAAATCGAGGCACAGGCATCGGAACTCGCCGAACGATGCGGCATCGTCACGTTCACACCTTGGATGCGAGCCGAGCTCGGCGCGGCACATGTCGAGTGTGGACGCCTCGCCGTCGCCGCGCGTTTGTTCGAGCGAAGCCTTTCGGACGCGTCGCGATTCGAGGGCGTTCGCCCCGGTCTCTCGGCGCTCTCCGGACTCTACTTGGCCGATCTGTGCTACGAAGCGGACGATCGAGCCAACGCCTCCCGCCTCATCGAGGCGCACCTGCCCGCTGCGCGCGACTTTGGTCTGGTCGACCAGCTGGTCACGGCCTATACCGTTCAAGCCAAACTGTATGTTGTCGACGGCGAAGTCGATCGAGCAGTCGCGACGCTCGAGGACGGAATCCGATTTTCGGAAGAACGACAACTCGATCGTCTGCGCAGATGCTTGCACGGCGAGAAGGTTCGTTTGTTCAGCGCGCTCGGCACCCCGACCACCCTAGAAGAAATCACGAGTCCACCCTCGAGCAGGAAACACGCAAAGGACAGCGATACCGAAATTCACGATGCCGCCAAAGCACGAGTGTTGCTCTCCAAATCACGGCATACGGAAGTTTTGCGACTCGCCAACTCATGGATCTCCTTTTGCACAGGCAACCTGGCGGTTCGCACCCTCACTCGCTGGCAACTGATTCGCACTCACGCATTATTGTTGTCGGGTGACACACAAAATGCCCGTCGATCGCTGCGTGAGGCGCTGGCCGGCGCTGCCAGAGGCGGTTTCCTGAGGAAGATCGTCGACTCAGCCCCGCCCGTCAGGGCACTGTTGCTCGAGAGCTATCAAGCGCAGTCTGCGCAAAACAACGAGATCGACGTCTTCGCAAAAAAAGCGATCGATATCCTTTCGAAAAACCGAGGTGCAGGCTCGAGCGTGGCGGCGCAGCGCCTCGATGACGCTAACCCGCTCGGCGCAGTTCTCACGGCCAAGGAGCGTGAGATACTGACGCTCGTCGCCGGAGGATTGCAGAATCGCGAAATCGGCGAGAGATTGGGCATCACCGAGGGGACCGTCAAATGGCACATGCAACAAATCTTCATGAAACTCGGCGTGCGAAGACGCGCGCAAGCAATATCGGTTTTTCGTGGCTCTGCCTGATCGCCCTCGCTATCACGACGCTGGCGCCTGCAGCGCGCGCCGATGAGGGACCGCCCTTCGAGTACATGGTCACCAAGATCGACGTCGGTGACCTCGAAAAATCACTACGCTTCTATTCCGAGTTCCTCGGATATCAGGAAGTCATCAGAACCCGACCCACTGCCGAGGGATCGATTCAGGTTTACACCACACGGGGTGGCCAAAATTTTCGCGATGGATTGACGTTCGTTCATACGCCCGGACGAACGACCTCTCCAAACAACCCCGGCTTGCACACCCTCGTCTTTTCCATCAAGAACATCGAGGAGACGGTCGGCAAAATCGCCGCGGCAGGCTACAAGATCATCCGGCCCGCAAGAGAGACCAAGGCCTACGTCACGGCGAAGTCTTCCAGCGTGATCATCGCCTACGTCGCCGATCCCGACGGTTATCAGGTCGAGCTGGTCGAGTGGAAGCCCTGAGCTCTCGCGAAAGTCTCAATCGAGCGTCGCGGGCCGAGTCGACCGCAGCAACGATGCATCCTCAGGCAGCAAGAATCGATCTTTGACTGCCCGAGCGATCGCCGCATCGAATGCGGAGGCGAACGCGCCGGACGTCGGATACATCTGACGCAGCTTCTCCGGACCGAAAGGAACGAAACCACCGTACAAGCGGCAAAAGCCGGGGCCCGAGTTCGATTCGAGATACATGCCGCGGGGCGCCTCGAGCTCGGGCGGCCTGACGCCACCTACCACGTTGCCGACCGCATCCTTCGACATGACAGTCTTGCCCCCTTCTTCCGTCAATGCGTAGAGGCGACTGGCTGGCGGCGCGGTTCCACGCGACCAGCGATCCAGTATTTCTAGTGCTGCGGCCTGATAAAACCCCGTGCGCACTGGGTTGTAGGCCGCATCAGGCTTCGGGCAAAAACTCGGCGGCAGTCCAAGATCCCTGGCCAAAGCGATACCGCCCACTTCATCGAGATGCGCGTCGACGTGTGATCCGCCGGCCACCTCATACGTTCTGACCATCGGAAAATCTTTGTCGTCCTGGCGAACGCGATAGGAACCGAATCCGATGACTTCGGTCTGGGTTTGGAGACGAACGACCGGCGCATCGACACGAATCAGATTTCTCGGATCGCCCTCACCCAAACTCTCTGTCTGCGGTGTCGCCGCCGTGACGTCCTTGGCGCGAGATCCACCCGCTCCAAGATAATAACCGTCGTACACAGTCCGTCCGTCGGGCATCCGCGCTCCGCTGTGGAAGCTGTTCGCATACGTCACCTGATACGCCACCGACTGCGAGAACCCGACCATGAACAATCTTTTTACTGCGTATTTGTGCAGCGGATTACTGGGCTCGCCCGAAGTGCGTAACCATTTACCCACATCGGTCATCATGTCCCACACCTGACCGAAGTGCGGCATCGACAAGGCGGCATATCGGCTGGTGTCGCGCGCCGGATATTTGTCCCGGCCCCATCGATCACGGAGAAAATCGACCGTGACGGGTTTGGTGCTGACGCCCACCCACGCGGCTCCGCTGCGCATCAAATAATCCGCGGCGGCCTGCCACGTTGGGTCACCATCCCACCCCGCCGTCGCGTTCAACACTTCGACATAGACGGTTCCGTTGAACTTCGATCGGTCCGTCGGGTAACGGACGAGAACTCGCGTGCCGTACGGCACAGCAGGTATTCGAACCTGAACGGTCGGATCTCCCGCCCGAACGTACTCGTAGACGTTCGCCTCGCCGCGAACGAGATACTCCTCTTCCGCATAGCCCTTCTTCCCGAGGTCCTCATGCCATGCAATGAAGGGGGTCTGCGATGGCTGCCCGGTCGGCAATCGATCGAACTTAGGAGTCCCGGCCACCGCAGCGAGCGATAACCAGGGCAGACTCATGGCCAACAAAACGGTTTTCAGTCTGTCGAAACGCATAGTCTGATCCCCCGCGAAAAACGTTCAGAAAAAAACAAGGGTCGGGCGATATCGCTTTTCGACAAAGCTCATCGCACCGACCCTCGCGAAAACACTCAAGTCTTCAGAACTTGCTGCGTACGCCCACCGTGTAGGTCGTCCCGATGAAGTCGTAGAACGGCAGCGTCGGGAAGTTGAATCGCGGAGCAGCCGTGTTCGGAACGAGCGGCGGCTGACGATCGAACAAGTTCTTGACCGTCACGAAGGTTTCGAGCGACGTATCACGCCATTCGAAGTCGTAGCGTGCAGTCACGTCGGTGTAGTACTGCGCAGCGATCGGACGCTCAGCCCAGATCGCGTTCGGGGACTGCCCGAGGGTGATCTCGCCGATCATGCGCTCCTGCACCGAGATCGCGAACGGTCCGCGGCTGTACTGCAGCTGCAGGATGGCCTTCAGATCCGGAAGGATGTTCGTACCCGCATTTTTGACCACAGCCAGGAACGGGCTCGCCTTCGTGTCGTAGTCGTCGACCTTCGAGACGAGCAGTCGCGAGTTCAAACGACCACCCATGAACTCCGTCGCATAGGCCAGCTCGAGATCGATACCGCTCGTGGCGATCAACGAACTGTTGGTCGGCCCGATACGGATCAGCGTCGGGAAGTTACCGGCCGCCGTGCTGGTTGCGGAAATCGGACGATCGATCTGGCTGCAAATCGGATCCGTACCGCCACTGAAGAAACACTGGTTGACGATGTTTCCAGCCGACAGGGTCGTGATCGCATCGACGATTTCGACGTCGAAGACGTCGACCGCAATGCTCAACCCTTCGATGAAACTCGGTTGAAGAACGACACCGTAGCTCAGCGAGTCGGCAATCTCCGGCGCCAGGCGCGGATTACCGCCACCCGCCGTCAGGACGACGTCCGATCGGCTCGTCAAAGGATCGTTGAGCGTCGTTCGTCCGGCAGAACCCGAGGCGCCGAGATCGAACAACGACGGGGCACGGATGTCACGAGACTTGGTGACGCGGAACAACACCTCGTCCACCGGACGCCATGTCGCTCCACCCTTCCAAGTTTTCACGTTTCCGCTCGTGCTGTAGTCCGTGAAGCGAATCGCACCATTGATGTCGAGGCTCTTGGCGAGCGGCGCATCCGCGAGCAACGGAATGTTCAACTCGGCAAACGCTTCTTTGACCGAGAGATCCGCCTTCGCGCTCGCGCGGTTCGAGAACCAGAAACGTGGCTGAGAAACCACGAGACTGCGCAGACCGTCGACGGGACGAACCACCGAGGGATCGGAGTTGCTGGTCATCACAAGCTTCTGCTTGCGATATTCGCCGCCGAGCGCAAAGGCAACCGGTCCAGCCGGCAACTCGAAAAGATCTCCCTGGAACGCCACGGCCAGCTGATCGAGCTTGGTTTCCGTGCCATAGAGCGAAGTGCCGTGGATGTAATCGACCGCCGCCTTCGAGGCGACGTTCTCACCCAGGATGTTGAACGGCACGCAGCCCGGATAGAGGCCCGGGTTGGTCACCGTCACTCGACACACGATGTTCCCGGAGGAGTCACGCACCGCATCGACAGCCGCGTGGAACTTCCGAAGCTCGGGCGTGTTGATTTCCGCTGCTTCTTGCTGGGTATCTCCGTGTGCGTAGGTCAGATTCCAACCGATGCTGCGATCGGCGACATCGAAACTACCCTCGAGACCCGCCATGATCGTGTAGTGCTGGGTATCGTCGGTCGCTGGCGAGACCGGCGAGTCCGTCACGTACTTCTGCAAGGAGAACGAGGCGATGTTCTGCGCGGTCATCCGCGCCTGAATATCGGCAGGAATGAACGGGTTGCCACTGAAGATGGCGTGGCCGAAGTCGAAATAGTTGAAACCGCCGGTGATGCTGACCTCGGCCTTCGAATAAAGCCCGAGGACATGAGCCTTCACATTGTCGGTCAACGCGTACTCGTACCGCACCATGCCCTGCGTCGACACAGCATCTTCGGAAACGCTTTGCTCACGCTGCAGCGCTACGCCATCACCACCGATGCTGGTGTTCGATGCGCCTGTCGGTTTGCCCGCGACGAACGGGCGCCACTGGCCGGGAGTCGTGAAGTAAGTTCCGGCAAGGGGACCCGCCATGATGTGGCCACCCACACTCAGGTTGTTCCATACCGCGCCGCTGTAGATGACGAAAGGATTGTTGGCCGTACCCTGTGCACCACCGCCCGGTGTACGACCGGCGGCGACATAGGCTTCCTGTCCAAGCGGACGATCACCGAGTTCGATGCCCTCATTTTCGAAACGCTCGACGCTGACGAGAAGATGACCACGTTCACCCACTTTCGCGCCGAAGGCGCCGCCGACGCGGTAGTTGAACGAATCGCTGCGACTCGACATACCGGCCGAGGTGTCGACCTTCATGCCTTCGAACTCATGATCGAGAACGTAGTTGACCACACCGCCCACTGCGTCCGATCCGTACGCGGCCGACGCACCTGTCGTGACGACGTCGACACGCTTCAGAAGCATCTGCGGAAAGATCTCGGAGTTGACCCGACCGTCATAGGTGGTGGGCGGCATGCGAACGCCGTCCAACATGATCAGGGTTCGACCCGCACCGAAGTTACGGAGGCTGAGGAACTGTCCTCTACCCTCGCCGATGCCGAGCTTTCCGCCCGACGAGAAGTTGCCCGAGCCCAGAAACTGCGGCAGTTCCTGCAACGCGTTGACGACGTTGGTGGGTACCGCGTTCACCAAAGATTCGACGGTGGCAACGGTGACGGGCGTGGGCGCCTCGAAACCATCGGACTTGAGTCGCGTGCCGGTCACGACAACTTCTTCGAGCGAAGCAGCCCCCTGTGATGCACCAGACTCTTGAGCAATCGCCCCGGATGAAAAGCCTAGCGCCGATGACACGAGCGCGGAAAGCACGGGAACTCGCAAAGCGAACTTCATACTTCGACCCCCAAAAATATAGTTATTTCTGCGTTGGGTCTGTCGATCGAGAGCGTAACCAACTGGTGCGCGCACTCGACCAAACTTCCCCTTGAGCCGAACCTATCAGTTACGATTTCAATAAACAAGCATGGCTGTCGAAAACATTCTTGCTTGTTTGTTTAGGAGCATCGAGCTTCCACACAGTAGTCACGAGGTGCCGCAGATGAGCATGAGATGGACAATTTTTTTGCTGGCCGCGTTCACGTGTTGTTCATCGATTGCCATCGCGCAGTCGCCCCCTGCACCGTCGAACTACTCACCCGTCGTCTCGGCGAAGCAGCCGCGACGCGTGTATTGGGGCGATCTACACCTGCACACGCAGTGTTCCGCCGACGCTTATAGCCTCGGCACACGACACATGACGCCTGCAGATGCCTTCCGGTTTGCTCGCGGCGAGGCGGTGAAAACCGAAACCGGTCAGGCTGCACGATTGAAGCGACCGCTCGACTTTTTGGCGGTGACCGATCACGCGGAATATCTCGGTGCGTTCTTTCATGCCGGAAAGCGCACCCCTGAAGTCATGCAGACCTCCGTCGGAGCGCGGTGGGCCGGCTACCTCGCCAATGGTGAGGACCGAAAGTTGTTCACCGAGTTTGCGGATGCGCTCGTGGGACGAGGCGCGAGGGAAGACTCACGTCTACCCGACTTTTTCAAACGATTCGTGTGGCGAGAACTCGTCAACGAGGCCGAGCGTTTCAACGAACCCGGTCGATTCACCACTCTGGTTGGGTACGAGTGGAGCGCGGCGGTCGATGGTAACAACCTGCATCGCGTCGTGCTGTTTCGCGACGGACCGGAAAAAACGCTGAAGCATATCCCCTACTCCTCGCTCGATAGCATCGACCCCGAAAATTTGTGGAAAGCGCTCGAGGCTTATGAAAAAGAAACGTCGGGACGCGTGCTGGCCATCCCGCACAACGGGAACGGCAGCAACGGAATGATGTTCGCGGACACCACGATCGCTGGCCAACCGCTGTCCACCGATTACGCGGCGCGCCGTTCGCGATGGGAGCCGATCTACGAAGTGACTCAGGTAAAAGGCGATGGCGAAACCCACCCCTACCTTTCACCGAATGATGAATTCGCCGACTACGAAAGATGGGACAAAACGAATATCGGCGGTACGCGAAAAAAAGAACCCTGGATGCTCGAGTTCGAATACGCGCGCTCGGCGTTGGCCCGCGGCCTCGCGCACGAGTCGCGCTTGGGCGTGAACCCGTTCGCCTTCGGCATGATCGGCAGCACCGACTCGCACATCGGCATCACAACTACGACCGAGGATAATTTTTTCGGAAAATTCGTTTCATCCGAGCCCGCCATCAACCGCATGACCACTCAGATGGCGCCCGGTTTTCCCGTCCCCGGGTCAGACTTCGCCGCATCCGGTCTCGCGGCGGTATGGGCCATCGACAACACGCGCGAAGCTTTGTTCGATGCTCTGGCGAGAAAAGAGGTTTATGCGACGACAGGCAACCGGATCACGGTCCGCCTTTTTGGCGGTTGGGATTTCGCCTCGGCCGATGTGAAACGCGCGGACTATGCCACCGTCGGTTACTCGAAGGGCGTCCCGATGGGCGGCACTTTGAGTGGAGCTCCGAAGAGCAAAGCTCCCGTGCTGATGATCACCGCAACGAAAGACCCGGACGAAGCCAACCTCGACCGCATCCAAGTTATCAAGGGATGGCTCGACGCTGCGGGCAAGACACACGAGAAGATCTACGACGTCGCACTCTCCGGAAATCGCAGGCCAGCCAGCAAAGGAGGAAAAACACCTCTCGTCGGTTCCACGGTGGATATCGTCAACGCCACCTACTCCAACTCGATCGGAGCGGAATCTCTTGACGCGGTTTGGCGTGACCCTGATTTCGACCCGGCGCTTCGCGCGTTCTATTACGTGCGCGTGCTCGAGATACCGACGCCTCGATGGACCGCCTACGATGCAAA
>JBIJCL010000066.1:0-8553 GCA_044344725.1 Steroidobacteraceae bacterium
AGCCCCTTTAAGACCTTGATTTTACTGGAATCGTAGACGTCTGCTTCAGACATGCTTTGGCTCGGTGATGTGATGCGAAATCATACCCGAAATACCCTGCCCTGTTCCACGTGAAACACGGTTTCTGGAGTGCCAAAAAGCGGGGTGTCGCGGTCTAGCGCGGTAACGATCAATTGGGTCTTCAGCGCTTCGACTCGGGCGATGAAACGCGCCAGTCTTTCGCGGTCCAACTCGGCTGACGGATCATCCAACAACACGGTCGGGCTCATTCCGTGTTCGCGCTTCAGGAACTCGAGTTGGCAAAGATTCAGCGCGACCGCCGCAAGCTTCTGTTGCCCCCGCGATAGCACCTCCCGCGCAGCCCTACCCTTGATCTTCAGGATCAAGTCGGCTCGATGGGCTCCGACCAAAGTCGACCGCCGCTCCCGGTCGCGGCTTGCTGAAGCCGCCAAGACGTCCAGCAACGGGTTGGTGCGGTCCCAGCCGGCTTGAAAGTCGAGCGTAATGTCCAGCCCGGTCAATTCAGCAGCGATCTCCCCCCAATAAGGCGCCATCGCGACTGCGACCCGTTCCCGGGCAACCGAGATCGCCTCGCCTTCTCGGGCGAGCTCCGGGTCCCAAGCGGTGAACTCGGCTCGCCCTGTGCGCAGCGCCGCGTTTCGTTGCTGGAGCGCTTTCTGGTACCGCCCCCAGCTTGCGGCAAAACCTGGTTCCACGTGGAACACCGCCCAGTCCAACCAGCGACGCCGACGGGCGGACCCCTCCTCGATGAGCTTATGGGCGTCGGGGTCCATCGCCTGAACCGGGAACGCCAGGGCCAAATCGGCGAAACTGCGGAGATCGGCACCGTCCAAACGACCTATGGTGCCGGTTTTCGATTCTGACCCCCGTTGGATTTCGATGCCGAGCCGTCTCGCAACGGGTTCGGCGCTGACCTGGCCAACGACCCGAGCCAAGGGTTTTCCGTGTTGGATCAGGCGCTCATTGAGGCGGGTTCGGAACGATCGCCCCCTCCCGAGCAGGAAGATAGCCTCGAGTACGGTGGTCTTCCCTGCACCATTCGCACCGAAAACCAAGTTGGTTCCCGGTCCGAAGGCCATTTCGGCTTGATCGATGCAGCGGAGATTCTCGAGCGTGAGCTCCGCCAGAGACACTTCGGACCTCAGAGTCGCATCGGCATAACGACGTACTTGGTGCCGTCCGGCGATGCTGCAGTAATCAAGCAGCTGCTGTTGGAATCGGTGAGCGCGATATTGACGCGATCGGTTTCGATCGCCGACAGCGCATCGAGCAAGTATGTGACGTTGAAGCCGATCTCGATTTCCTCGCCCGCGTAGACGACCTCGATCTGATCTTCTGCTTCTTCTTGCTCGGGGTTGTGTGCCTGCAACGTCAGGAGGTTAGGTTTGATGTTAAGCCGAATGCCGCGATACTTCTCGTTGGACAAAATCGCCGTTCTGGTCAGACTTTGCTTCAAAAATCCGCGATCTGCGTCGATTATGCGGTGAGCGTTCGCCGGTATGACTCGGCTGTACTCGGGGAATCTGCCGTCAATGAGCTTCGAAGTGAAGCGAACGTCGCCGATCTCGCAGCGAACGTGATTGACGCCGATCTCCAGAGCGACTTCACCCTCCCCACCGAGCATGCGCTGAAGCTCCATCACGCCCTTTCGAGGCAGGATGACTTGCTGCTTGCCCGTGACCCGCTCTTTCAGTGTGGCTTCGCACAGGGCGAGGCGGTGACCGTCGGTTGCTACCGCACGCACTTTGCCACCTTCTGATTCGAGCAACATTCCGTTGAGGTAATAGCGAACGTCTTGCTGGGCCATCGAGAAGTGAACTTTGTCGATGAGCTTGCGGAACTCGGCCTGTGGGAGCTTGAGTACCTGTTGCGCGTTGACGTCTTCGACTACCGGAAACTCTGCCGCCGCGAGCGTCGATAGTGTGAACCGGCTGCGTCCAGCTCGAATGACGAGTCTGTCGCCCTCTAGGGTAAGCGTGACGTTGGAGCCTTCCGCGAGCGACCTCAGGATGTCCATGAACTTCCTGCCTGGGACGGTGATGTCACCCGCAGTTTGGACCTTGATGGCAACTGAACTGACGAGCTCGACTTCGAGGTCGGTGCCAGTGACGCTGAGGCGGTTGTTTCGCGCGCTGAGCAACACGTTCGACAACACCGGCATCGTCTGACGACGCTCGACGACACCGATCACGTGTTGAACCGGACCGAGGATCTCTTCACGGGTTGCTGTGAGTTTCATAAATTCTTTAATTTAGATCTTAAGAAAGACTGTAGAGGTTATTGGCACGGTGGATAACTGGAAAACTCTGGAATTCCCGGTGTTTTCAGCATCTTGCGCTACCCGCCACTGTGTACCGAGGACGGGAAAACCCGCCCGTTTCCTGTGTGTCGATTGTGAATGATTTTCGCCTTCGAAAACATCCACAGGATACAAACATCAATTCGTCAGGGTTCTCAACAGATTTGAATAATCTTCCGCGATTCGCTGCTCCTCGTCTCGCAGCGCCTTGATGCGACGGCACGCGTGCAACACCGTTGTATGGTCCCGACCGCCGAACGCGTCCCCGATCTCCGGGAGGCTGTGACTCGTGAGTTCTTTCGCGAGCGCCATGGCGATCTGGCGCGGACGCGCCACCGATCGACTCCTGCGTTCCGAGAGTAAATCAGCCACCCGGACCTTGAAGTAATCGGCCACCGTTCTCTGGATATTCTCGATGGTGATGAGTCGCGCCTGAAGGCTCAGCAGGTCACGCAGCGCCTCTTTGGTGAAATCGAGGGTAATCGGCTGACCGGTGAAACGTGAATTGGCGATGACCCGGCGCAATGCGCCCTCGAGTTCTCGGACGTTCGAGCGAATTCTCTTCGCAATGAACAAAGCGACGTCCTGGCCCAGCGTGACCCCGGCCGCCTCCCCCTTGCTGATGAGGATCGCTGCGCAAGTTTCGAGCTCTGGCGGCTCGATGGCCACGGTAAGCCCCCAGCCAAAGCGCGATTTGAGGCGTTCCTCGAGACCCTCGACTTCTTTGGGGTACCGATCGCAGGTCAGGATCACCTGCTGTTGGCCCTCCAGCAGCGCATTGAACGTATGGAAAAACTCTTCCTGAGAGCGTTCCTTGCCCGCGAAAAATTGGATGTCGTCGATGAGCAGCGCATCGAGTGATCGATAGGCCGCTTTGAAGTCGTTCATCTGGTTGTGCTGCAGCGCTTTGACCATATCGCTGACGAAGCGCTCAGAGTGCACATACGCCACGCGCGCCTGAGGATTTTTTTCGATGATCGCGTGACCGACGGCGTGCATCAGGTGCGTTTTACCCAATCCGACACCGCCATAGATGAACAAGGGGTTGTACGCTTTCCCTGGATTTTCAGCCACTTGCTGCGCAGCGGCCTTTGCGAGCTGATTGCTTTTTCCGACGACGAAAGTGTCGAACTTCGAGTCGGGATTCAGGCGACCGCCCACGATTTCGACGTTCGGTCGGCGCGTGACTCGACCCAACTCTCTGGTGACCAGGTTTTCGGCGGGTGCAGCGACGGGCTCAGTCTTCTCGCCGACTTCGATCGTGACCCGACCCGCGTGTTCGCCGTGCTGGGAGCGCACGAAATCGTTGATCCGTCCCATCAAGTTGGCATTGATCCACTCGACGACGAACCGATTCGGGGCGAGCAGCCGCAAAGACCCACCGCTTTCTATCGCCTGAAGGGGTCTCACCCAGGTATTGAACTGGGTATCGGGCAGCTCCGACTCGAGGAGCTCCGAGCAACGATTCCAAATCGACACGTCCACGCGAATGCCGGCCTCCCTGAAAGCGCGGGGGGTGGGTTTCACCAAGGGGATGGAGAGAATATACCGGCCCCGCGGCCTGTGGATATCTTTTTGGCTTGACACCAATCGACCCCCTGCTTACCCTCTGCGGCCTTTTTCCGGTGACGACACCATGAAACGCACCTACCAACCCAGCAAAGTCCGTCGAGCCCGCACCCATGGGTTTCGGGCACGCATGGCCACGGCCAATGGACGCAAAGTTCTCGCCCGTCGCCGCGCCAAGGGCCGAAAGAAGCTGATCCCCTGATTCGGGATGCTGACACCCGGCCTGTGCGGTCGGGTTTCCCGCCGTCTCGGCGGGTATTACGCAAAACCGATTTCGAAACTGCTTACCGTGACGGCCGTCGTCTCGGTAATGCGTGTTTTTCCCTCATCGTGTGCCCGAGCAGCGGCCGCTGCCCTCGCCTCGGTCTGTCCATCGGCGCTCGAGTGATCGGAAATGCCGTCGCCCGAAACAGACTTCGTCGCATAATTCGCGAGTCATTCCGGCACGCTCAGCACCGTCTGCCCGCCGTCGACCTCATCGTCGGTGCGCGCGCAGCGGCGCGCGAAGCGCCGGCCACACGGATTCGCGAGAGCCTAGAGGCGCTCTGGCAAAAGGTAGCAACGACATGCGCGCCGTCCTCAGGGCCCTGATCAGGGCTTATCAATTGGTCATCAGCCCGTGGCGCGGGCCGACATGCCGCTATCATCCGTCGTGCTCACACTACGCGATGGAAGCGCTTGAGATGCACGGCACGCTCCGCGGATCATGGTTGGCCGTCAAACGCATCGGGCGGTGCCATCCTCTTCGCGAGGGCGGATTCGACCCTGTGCCGCCGCGCACGGCTGACTGATCCTTTTTTATTTCTTTGATACCTCGACAAGGCTAATCGTGACTTCGACCAACGCACGCATGTTTTTGTGGCTCGGCTTGGTTCTCGTACTGTGGATCAACTTCGAGACTTGGCAACGAGACTACGCCCAGCCGTTCACCGATCCGACGACGGCCGCTCCGAGCTCGACACCCACGAGTGGTCTCGGCTCGAGCGTGCCTAAGGCCGTACCGCCAACGGCGCCTCCGTCCAGTGCGCCGACCAATGCGCCCTCGGCACTCTCCGGCGCCGTTCCTTCGACCGCGTCTGCGGCGCCGACGATCGAGCCGGCGCCCGCCGACGCTTCAGCTGCAGCCGCTGCGCCGACCGAGACGCTCCTGCCGTCGCGACCGATACGCGTCACGACAGATGTGCTCGATCTCGACATCAGCTCGCGTGGTGGCGATCTCGTACGCGCCGACTTGCTGAATTATCCGCAAGTGAAAGGTCAGGATGCCCGAGTCCGGTTGCTCAACAGCAGCCAAGCCGGCTTCTACGTCATCCAAACCGGCCTGACCGATGCGGACGGCAGCGCTCACCCCACGCACTTGGCGCTGTTCGAATCGTCGCAGTCGAACTACACACTCGCAAACGGGCAAGACGAGCTACGAGTTCCGCTGACTTGGCGCGACGAAGCGGCCGGCGTCACGGTGACGAAAACTTACATCCTGCGCCGCGGCTCCTATCGAATCGATCTCGAGTACAGCGTCGACAACCGTGGTGCCGAGCCTTGGCGCGCGGCTTCCTATGCGCAGATTCTTCGCGATGATCCGCCGGTCGAGCGCTCGATGTTCAGCGTCGAGAGCTACGCGTTCCAGGGGCCGGCGTATTACAACGGCACCAAATATTTCAAGATCGATCGCACGAGCATCCCCGAGAGCGAGCTGCCTCGCGAAGTGGCCACCGGCTGGATCGCCGGCATGCAACACCATTTCGTCACTGCCGTCGTGCCGACCGAGGGTCTGAACTACGCTTACGCACTGCGCACAGAGGGCAACCAATACTTGTTGTCGACCACTGGCCCTTCGGTAACGGTGGCGCCGCAAAGCGGCACGACTTTCAAAGAAACCCTATTCGTCGGACCCAAACTCCAGTCGCAGCTCAAGGTCACCGGTCCTCGACTCGACCTCGTGGCCGATTACGGCGTACTGACGTTACTTGCAGAGCCGTTATTTTGGTTGCTCGAGCAGGCGCACAACATCGTCGGCAATTGGGGCTGGGCGATCATCATCGTCACCTTCTTGTTGAAGCTCGTGTTCTATCCGCTCTCCGAATCTTCGGGCCGGTCCATGGCGAAGATGCGTCTTTTGACGCCGCGCATGAAGAACCTGCAGGAAACCTACAAGGATGATCGGGAGAAACTCGGCCGCGCGATGATGGATCTCTACAAGCGCGAAAAGATCAATCCAGCGGCGGGCTGTCTGCCCATCCTCATTCAAATGCCGGTGTTCTTCGCGTTCTACTGGGTGTTGCTCGAGAGCGTCGAGATGCGCCAGGCACCGTTCATGTTCTGGATCCAGGATCTTTCGTCGCGGGATCCCTTCTTCGTGCTGCCGGTCATCATGGCGGGCGCGATGTACGTGCAATACAAACTCAATCCGACACCGCCCGATCCGATCCAGGCCAAGGTATTCATGATCCTGCCGTTCGTGATGAGCATCACGTTCGCGTTCTTCCCGGCCGGACTCGTGCTGTACTGGGTCGCCAACACGTTGTTGACCATCGCACAGCAGTGGAACATCAACCGCCGCATCGAAGCGGAGGCGAAGAAGTCGAGGTCGGGTTGAGGGCGGGGCCTTCGACCGACACGATCGTCGCCGTCGCGACTGCGCCTGGTCGCGGCGGCGTAGGAATTGTCCGGATCTCGGGGTCTGACTCGCGCCGCATCGGCGAACGAATACTGTCGAGCTCGCTGCCCGAGCCTCGTGTCGCGAAGCTCACGAAATTTCACGACAGCGACGGCACCGTGCTCGATGAAGGACTCGCACTTTTCTTTGTCGGTCCCCATAGCTACACCGGCGAGGACGTCCTGGAACTACAAGGACACGGCGGGCCCGTGGTGCTCGAGGCGCTCGTCGAGCAAGCCGTGTCGTACGGTGCTCGCCGTGCGACGCCCGGCGAATTCACGCAGCGCGCGTTTCTCAACGACAAACTGGATCTGGCCCAAGCCGAGGCCGTCGCCGATTTGATCGATGCGGGTTCTCTGGCTGCCGCACGCGCTGCGATGCGTTCACTTCAAGGCGCGTTCTCGACGCAGGTGCACGAACTCGTCGAGGCCGTCATCGAGCTGCGTGTCTGGGTCGAGGCGGCGATCGACTTTCCCGAGGAGGAAATCGACTTTCTGGCCGATCGTGCATTGACGACCCGCTTGTCCGGCTTGCGTGAGCGCTTCGCATCGGTGTTGCACGCCGCTCGTCAGGGACGAGTCTTGCGAGATGGCATGACAGTCGTCATCGCCGGGCGTCCGAATGCCGGGAAATCCAGTTTGCTCAACGCGCTCGCCGGCCACGAGGCCGCGATCGTCACACCCATCGCGGGAACGACTCGTGACGTGTTGCGAGAATTGATCTCGATCGACGGCATGCCGCTTCACATCGTGGACACCGCAGGGCTGCGCGAGGCGGCAGATATCGTCGAGGCGGAGGGGATCCGACGCGCTCGGCTCGCGATCCAGCAAGCCGATCGGGTGCTGTTCGTCGTGGACGCAACCACCGATCCAAGCGCGAAATCGCTCGCCGAAGAAAAGGCGCTTTTACCCGCGGGCGTTCCCGTGACACTGCTTTTCAACAAAATCGATGCTGTCACGGATGCCGCTGCTGCTCGATCTGCCGCGGGCGCGGATGCCGCACTTTCGATTTCCGCCAAAACCGGCACAGGTATGGCAGCCCTTCGAGAGCACCTGAAGACTTGTATGGGCTACGACTCAAGCCAGATCGGCACCGTGAGTGCCCGAGCTCGTCACATCGAGGCGCTACAACGCGCGGAACGCCACGCCGAAGAAGCCTTCCGACAACTCAAAGAATCAAGAGCCGGCGAACTGGTCGCCGAAGAGCTGCGCGCAGCGCAGGCCGCACTCGGAGAAATCACCGGCGAGTTTCACGCGGACGATCTGCTCGGTCGGATTTTCGGCAGCTTCTGCATCGGCAAGTGACCGACCGCAGGCGATGACGGGTCAGCGTTTCGCTGCGACGAACGCCAACCCTGCTCCAACGAACAACGCGGAGATGGCGGACGCATTGACGAGCACTTGGACATATCCGAGATTTCGAACGTCGATGAAGAAATAGGGATATACCCCGCCGATCTCGCCTCGCATCAATACGTAGAAGAGATAGGCAGCCGGATAGGCGAACACGCGCCACACATCGCCCCACACCAACGAACCGCGTGGCACCACGCGCCACCAGAAAATGGCAAAGACGATCGGAACGATGTAGTGATGGATCACATTCGTGATCGCAGCGATTCCGGTGGGTTGGTACTGCGCCCGCAGTAGCACGTGGAAGATGAGTCCGACCATCACGATGGAAACAGCGGCTGCCGTCACGACCCATGGCTCGCGCCAAGCGGACCAACGAGACTCTGGTGCCCGCGGGACGCTGAACGCGGTGGCGACGATCGTGCAGAAGAGATTCGTGAGGATCGTGTAGTAGCCGGTGTACATGAACACACCGAATGCCGCGCTATGCCCCAGCTTCATTTGGTGCTGCACGCTGAGCACGAGCTGTACCGCAAGCGCAGCCCAGCCGATTACCGCAAGGAGACGCGCGGTGACCTGATTCACCAGTAATGCTGCCACTTGGCGCGCTTCACGAAATGCTGGAAGGCGTCGCGCTTGTCCTTCGGCTGATAGTC
>JBIJCL010000067.1:0-8491 GCA_044344725.1 Steroidobacteraceae bacterium
AAGCGACTCGAACACCACGAGGTTCATCCGGTCACGCCAGGTTTGCAATGCGTTGCTCATGCCGAGTGACTCACTTGAGACCATCGAGAATCTCGTCGACCTTCGCCGGCGTCAGATACTCGTGAAAGACGTGATCGACCATCATCATGGGTGCCCCGGTGCAGGACGCGAGGCACTCCTCTTCTTTTTTGAGGAAAATTCTTTGGTCGGGCGTGCTCTCGCCGACCTTGATACCGAGCTTGCGTTCGCAATGCGCGAGAATGTCCTCCGCGCCATTGAGCCAGCAGCTGATGTTCGTACACACGCTCACATGGTGTCGACCACACGGATGCGTCTCGAACATCGAGTAGAACGTGGCGACCTCATAGACCTGGATCGACGGCAGCTTGAGGTACTCCGCCACGGCATCCATGAGCTCCGCAGTCAGGAAGCCGTTGTTCTGCTCCTGCACGAAACGCAGCGCGGACAAGGTCGCCGAGCGCTGCCGGCCCGCCGGAAAACGAGAAATCCAACCGTCGATTTCGTGACGGGTGTGCTCCGTGAGCAGCGCCACCTTCTCACCGTTACCCGGCTCGAAGAACTGGCCATCGCTCGTCGGTACACGATTGGTCGAGAGGCTCATCGATCGATCTCTCCAAAGACGATGTCTTGAGTGCCGATGACGGCGACGACGTCGGCGAGCATGTGGCCCGTGACCATCTCCTCGAGCGAGGCGAGATGAGAGAACCCCGGCGCACGGCACTTGAGGCGATAAGGTTTGTTCGCCCCATCGCTGACGAGATAAATGCCGAATTCACCCTTGGGCGCTTCGACCGCTGCGTAGGTCTCGCCCTCGGGCACGCAGTACCCCTCGGTCATCAGCTTGAAGTGGTGGATGAGCGATTCCATATCGCCCTTCATGTCTTCGCGACGCGGCGGACGAACTTTGGCGTCGGCCAGCATCACAGGTCCCGGGTTCTTCTTGAGCCACTCGACGCACTGGGCCACGATTCGATTGGACTGGCGAAGCTCTTCGATGCGCACGAGATAACGGTCGTAGCAGTCTCCGTTCACACCCACCGGAATATCGAAATCGAGCTTGTCGTACACCTCGTAGGGCTGCTTCTTTCGAAGATCCCATGCGATGCCCGAGCCGCGCAGCATCGGCCCGGAGAACCCGAGCTGCATCGCCCTCTCCGGCGTCACGACGCCGATGTTGACCGTGCGCTGCTTCCAAATGCGGTTGTCGGTGAGCAGTGTTTCGTACTCGTCGATCGCTTTCGGGAAGCGCTTCGTGAAATCTTCGATGAAACCCAGCATGCCCGCACTGCGCGCCTCGTTGAGACGGTCCGCGTCTTTTTGAGTGCGCCAACGCGAGGCCTGGTAACGCGGCATTTCCTGCGGCAGATCGCGATGCACGCCGCCCGGACGATAGTAGGTGGCGTGCATGCGCGTTCCCGAGACCGCCTCGTAGCAGTCCATCAGGTCTTCGCGCTCTTTGAACGCCAGCAGGAACACGGTCATCGCGCCGATGTCGAGTCCATGTGCGCCGAGCCACATCAGGTGGTTCAGGATGCGCGTGATCTCATCGAACATGACGCGGATGTACTGCGCGCGAATCGGCGGCGTGACACCGACCAGTCGCTCGATCGCGAGCACGTACGCGTGCTCGTTGCACATCATCGACACGTAATCGAGTCGATCCATGTAGCCGATCGACTGGTTGAATGGCTTCGACTCGGCGAGCTTTTCGGTGGCGCGGTGCAGCAGACCGATATGCGGGTCGGCTTTTTGGATCACCTCGCCGTCGAGCTCGAGGACGAGTCGGAGTACCCCGTGCGCCGCAGGGTGCTGCGGCCCGAAGTTCATGGTGTAGGACTGGATCTCGGCCATGACCTTAGCCCGCCGCCTTCGTGTCGTGATCCGGACGGCCGATCAGCGCCGGGTCGTACCGGTTGTCGCGTCGAATGACCCGCGGCACGAGCGTACGCGGCTCGATGCTGACGGGCTCGTAGACCACGCGCTGCTTCTGCGGGTCGTAGCGCACCTCGACATTGCCGATGAGCGGGAAATCTTTGCGGAACGGATGGCCGATGAAACCGTAGTCCGTGAGCAGACGACGCAGATCGGGATGACCTCTGAACAGGATGCCGAACAAGTCGAACGCCTCACGCTCGAACCAATTGGCCGCCGCCCAAACCCCAACGAGCGAATCGACCATCGGTTCGTCGTTGTCCGAACAAAACACGCGAAGACGAAGTCGTCGATTGAGCCGCACGGAAAGCAGATGGGTCACCACCGCAAAGCGTCGGCCAGGCTCACACCCTTCGCCCTCGGCGACCGGCGCCGGCAAGCCCGCAACGCGTCGATCGACGCCGCGCGAGAAGCCCGAGCCCGTCGCCGAAAACGTCTTCCATTCGGACCGGCCATAGTGCAGGTAGTCGACGCCACACAGGTCGATCAACGTATCGAACCCGAGTTGGGGGTGATCGCGCAGCGCGGTGGCGACCGCTATGAGATGTGAGGCATCGCATTCGAGCGTCACTTCGTCGGGCAACGACGCAACGCGTCGCGCCGACTCACCGAGCGCCGACGACAAGACCTCCGTCCACGCGAGCGCCGTCACGGGTTCACCACCGAGCTCGTCCGAGCGATTTTTTTCTGCAGTTGGATGATGCCGTAGAGCAACGCCTCGGCGGTCGGCGGACAACCCGGCACATAGACATCGACCGGCACGATGCGATCGCAGCCACGAACGACGGCGTACGAGTAGTGATAGTAGCCGCCGCCATTGGCGCAGGAACCCATCGAAATGACCCAACGCGGCTCGGGCATCTGGTCGTATACCTTGCGAAGCGCCGGAGCCATTTTATTGACCAGCGTACCGGCGACGATCATGACGTCGGACTGGCGAGGACTCGGACGGAACACGACGCCGAAACGATCGAGGTCGTAGCGCGAGGCGCCCGCATGCATCATCTCCACCGCGCAACAGGCGAGTCCGAACGTCATCGGCCAGAGCGAACCGGTTCTCGCCCAGTTGACGAGGTTGTCGACCTGGGTCGTCACGAAGCCGCGCTGCGCGAATTCGTGGGCGGGTGCCTCGTCGGTCAGTCCCAATCCAGTGCTCCTTTTTTCCACTCGTAGATGAAGCCCACCACCAAGATGGCGAGGAAAATACCCATGGCGATCAGACCGAATCCACCGATCGAGTCGAGTGATACGGCCCAGGGAAACAGGAATGCGATCTCGAGATCAAAGACGATGAAGAGGATGGCGACGAGGTAGTACCGCACATCGAATTTCATGCGGGTGTCTTCGAATGCCTCGAAGCCACATTCGTATGCCGAGAGTTTTTCGGCATCTTTTGGAGCGCGGGAGAAATAGCGACCGAAACCGCTGCCGAGAACCAGCAATACGGTAGCGAGGCCCGAGGCCACGCCAAGAAAAATGAGTGCAGGCAGATAGTTCGACAGCATTCGATAACGCCCCTGCACGAACGCAACCACCGGTTACGCAACCCCCGTGCGTGAAGCGCGCGAATTGTAGCAGGATGTCGATCCAGTTTGGTGCGGACGGGGAGACTCGAACTCCCATACCTTGCGGCGCTAGCCCCTCAAGCTAGTGTGTCTACCAATTCCACCACGTCCGCGATAACGATCGATCCTTACTGTGCCGGAGTCGTCGACTCCGGGACCGCGGGTGCCGAGGGCACCGACGGCGTGACCGAAGCCGGAGCAGGAGCCGTCTGCGAAGCCGGCTCACCAAGCAGGGTTTCAGTCTGGGTTGTGTTGGGCCGCGTGCCGAGCCACGCGAGCGCGAGACTGTTGATCATGAAGACAGCGGCGAGCACGGCGGTCGCGCGTGAAAGACCGGTGGTGGCCCCACGAGCGCCGAAAACGCTGCCCGATGCGCCCGCGCCGAAACCGGCACCCGCATCCGCACCGCGCCCACGCTGCAAAAGCACGAGCGCGACGATCGCGAGCGAGGAGAACACCTGAATGATGGTCAGCGCCGTCAGCAACATGAAAATCTTTTCCGATCCTTAGCTAAGCCGCCGCGACAATCGCGACGAAGTCCTCGGCTTTGAGCGAGGCCCCACCGATGAGACCTCCATCGACATCCGGCATCCCGAACAACTCGCGGGCATTACCGGGTTTGACGCTGCCTCCGTAGAGGACCCTTACCGAGCCGCCAATTCTAGCATCCCGAGATCGGATCAGGCCACGGATGAAAGCATGGACGTCTTGGGCCTGCTCCGGGGTGGCCGTCCGACCCGTCCCGATCGCCCAGACCGGCTCATAAGCGAGGATGCACCGGTCGAGCCCCGCGAGTCCGACCGGATCGGCCTCAAGCGCCCGAAGGACTGCTTCAAGCTGCCGCCCGACGACCTCATGGGTGCGGCCGGCGTCACGCTCTTCGAGCAGTTCACCCACACAAATGATAGGGGTCAGGCCCGCCGACAAGGCCGTTAGCGTTTTGCGGCCGACGAGTTCATCGGTCTCGGCATAGAGGGCTCGTCGCTCGGAGTGGCCGATGATGACGTGGGTGCACCCGACCTCACGCAACATCGGTGCAGCGACCTCACCGGTGAAGGCCCCCTGCCCGGCCTCGGCACAAACATCTTGCGCACCGAGACCGACGCCCGCCTGCTCGAGCGACGTCGCAAGTTCGGCGAGGTAGACGAAGGGCGGACACATGACGACCTCGGCCCTGCGCTCCGCGCGAGGCGCGATCCCTGCGAGGACGCCCGACACCAAAGAGGCATTCGCAGCCCTCGAGCCGTGCATCTTCCAATTGCCCGCGACGACCGGCGTTCGACTCATGAGAAGCTCCCGAAATTATTGGACCGCCGAGCGTACGGCATCGGCAAGTTGATCAGCGAGTGTCTTCGCCTCCGCGCCGTCCTCGGCCTCGATCATGACGCGGATGAGCGGTTCCGTTCCGGAGGCACGCAGCACGGCACGGCCACGCCCCGACAGTTGACGCTCGACGTCATCGAGTACCGCGCGCACCGAGGGCACTTCGAGCGGATTGAACCGACGCGCCACTTTGACGTTGATGAGTGTTTGCGGAAGCAGCGTGAGATCGGCGGTGAGCTCCGCGAGCGGACGGCCCGTCTCGCGCATGATCGCGAGCACTTGCAGCGCGGCAATCATGGCATCGCCCGTCGTGGTGTAGTCGAGCGTCAGCAGATGCCCTGAGGTTTCCCCGCCGAGCACGCCGCCCGTTTCGCGCAACTTGGAGAGCACATATCGATCGCCCACCGCGGCGCGATGGAACTCGATGCCTCGCTCGCGCAGCGCGCGCTCGAGCCCGTAGTTGGTCATGAGTGTGCCGACCACCGGCCCCTGCAGCCGGCCCGTCGATTGCCGATGAGCAGCGATGACATAGAGCAACTGATCGCCGTCGACCTTGCGTCCGAGATGATCGACCATCACGAGACGATCCCCGTCACCATCGAGCGCGATACCGACGCTCGCACGCACGCCGGGTACCGTCAGCTGCAACAACTCCGGCGCAGTCGAGCCGCAGCCTTGATTGATGTTGCGCCCGTTCGGAGAGCAGCCGAGTGGGACGATCTCGGCACCGAGATCGGCGAGGATGCGCGGCGCGACTTTGTAGCCGGCGCCATGGGCGCAATCGATGACGATCTTCATACCCTCGAGCGAAATACCGCTCGGCATCGTGGAGATGCAGAAGTTCTGATAGGCCTTGCGCATCTTGTCGACGCGCGTCGCACGGCCCAACAATTTTGATTCGCGTGTGACCGGAGGCTTGGCAAGCTCGGCCTCGATGCGAGCCTCGGCCTCATCGGAGAGCTTGCTGCCCTCCCCATCGAAAAATTTGATTCCGTTGTCGTAGTACGGGTTGTGCGAGGCACTGATGACGACGCCGAACTTGCAACCGAAATGGCGCGTCATATACGCGATGCCCGGAGTCGGCAGCGGCCCGATGAGCATGGCATCGACACCGGCGGCGACGAATCCGGCTTCGAGTGCCGCCTCGAACATATACCCCGACAAGCGGGTGTCCTTGCCGATGAGCACACTACCGCCTTCGGGAGCGAGAACCCGCGCCGCCGCACTCGCGAGGTTCAACACGAAGTCGACGGTCAGGGGCGGCTCGCCCACCTTGCCGCGTACGCCGTCGGTGCCGAAATATTGCCTCGTCACGCCATCCCTCCGCGGCCGCGCACGGCGGCCCAAACTTTGACGACGTCACAGGTTTCCGCGACGTCATGGCAGCGAATGATACGCGCTCCACCGTCGAGCGCTGCGAACGCCAAGGCGAGACTACCCGCCAAGCGATCGTTCACGGCACGCCCGGTGAGGGCGGACAACATGGACTTACGCGACAGTCCGACGAGCATGGGCAAGCCTGTGGCGGCGGCGAGCTTCGGCAGGCCTCGCAGCAGTTCGAGATTGTGAGTCAGCGTTTTTCCGAATCCGAACCCCGGATCGATCACCAGCCGATCTCGTCCGACCCCAGCTGCTTGGCAGGCGTCGACCCGACCCTGCAAAAAGCGCGTCACCTCGTCGACCACGTCATGGTACGTCGGGGCCTGCTGCATCGAGGCGGGAGTACCCTGCATGTGCATGAGACAGATCGCCGCCGCACCTGCTGCCGCCGCCTCGAGCGCGCCGGGAGTTTGCAACGCGCGGACATCGTTCACGAGATGAGCCCCTGCCGCGAGCGCCGCTCGAATGACGTCAGGCTTACTCGTGTCGACCGACACGCACGCGCCCCGCGCAACCAGCGCCTCGACGATGGGCAGCACTCGAGCCATTTCTTCGGCGACCGTGACGGGATCGGCACCCGGTCTCGTGGACTCGCCGCCGACGTCGATGATGGCGGCCCCCGCATCGATCATGCGCTCGGCATGATCGAGCGCAGCGGGGACGTCGACGAACCGACCGCCGTCGGAAAAGGAATCGGGCGTGACATTGAGCACGCCCATGACGATTGGGGATGAGAGGTCGAGCTCGCGACCAGCGCAGTTCAGACGCACGCGCAGTTCAGTCGCCAGCGACGAGCGAGGCGATCAGCTCGCGCTGCCCTCGCCCGCGGGCGAACCGATATCGGGCTGGGGCGCAGGACGTGACTCGCTGCCCTGAGGATCGCCCTTCGGGCCACCCGACACCGAGTCGTCCCATCCGGAAGGCGGGCTCGGCGGCCGACCCGCCATGATGTCTTTGATCTGACTTTCGTCGATCGTCTCGAACTTCACGAGCGCCTCGGCCATGGCATGCAGCTTGTCGAGGTTGGTGGTCAAAATATCGCGCGCACGTTCGTAATTGCTCTGGATTACGCGTCGCACTTCCTGGTCGATGGCATGCGCCGTCTCGTCCGACACCTGCTTCGTCTGCGTCACCGAGCGACCCAGGAACACTTCGCCGGACTCTTCGGAGTAGGTCAAAGGACCGAGCTTGTCGGACAAGCCCCACTTCGTGACCATGTTGCGCGCGAGGTCGGTGGCACGCTCGATATCGTTCGAGGCGCCCGTCGTGACCGAGTCGGCACCAAAGATCAACTCTTCGGCGATGCGCCCGCCGAAGAGCGTGGCGATGCCACTCTCGATGCGGCGCTTGCTCATCGAGTAGCGATCTTGCTCGGGCAGGAACTGCGTCACACCGAGCGCGCGACCGCGCGGGATGATCGTGACCTTGTAGACCGGGTCGTGCTCGGGAACCGTGATGCCGACGATGGCGTGACCCGCTTCGTGATAGGCGGTCATGCGCTTTTCCTGCTCGGTCATCACCATGGAGCGCCGCTCGGCACCCATCATGATCTTGTCCTTGGCGCGCTCGAACTCGTCCATGCCAACCACGCGACGATTGGCACGCGCCGCGAAGAGCGCCGCTTCGTTGACGAGGTTGGCGAGATCGGCGCCCGAGAAGCCCGGCGTTCCGCGAGCGATGAGCGCAGGCTTCACGTCGTCGGCGATGGGTACCTTGCGCATGTGAACTTTGAGGATCTGCTCGCGCCCGCGCACATCGGGCAGCGGCACCACGACCTGACGATCGAAACGACCCGGTCGAAGCAGCGCGGGATCGAGCACATCGGGGCGGTTGGTTGCGGCGATGACGATGATGCCCTCGCTACCTTCGAAGCCATCCATCTCGACGAGCAATTGGTTCAACGTCTGCTCGCGCTCGTCGTGCCCGCCACCGAGGCCTGCACCGCGATGCCGACCGACCGCGTCGATTTCGTCGATGAAAATGATGCAGGGCGCGTGCTTCTTGGCCTGCTCGAACATGTCGCGAACGCGCGAGGCGCCGACACCCACGAACATCTCGACGAAATCGGAGCCCGAGATCGTGAAGAACGGCACTTTGGCCTCACCGGCGATGGCACGCGCGAGCAGGGTCTTGCCCGTTCCGGGGCTACCGACCATCAGCACGCCGCGCGGAATCTTGCCGCCGAGCTTCTGGAACTTCGAGGGATCTTTGAGGAAGTCGACGATCTCGCCCACTTCTTGTTTGGCCTCATCGACGCCCGCGACGTCGGC
>JBIJCL010000068.1:0-8454 GCA_044344725.1 Steroidobacteraceae bacterium
GAACAACCTCGATGTGTCACTCGAGTATTACTTCGAGCCTATCGGCATTCTGTCGGCGGGCGGCTTCTACAAGGACCTTAAGGACTACAACTACACCCTTCGTAGCGCGGGAAGCTACCTGGGCACGCCGGCTGCAATCATCACCCCAGAGAATGCAGATGGCGAACTTGCTGGCTTCGAACTCGCTTGGCAGCAACAGTTCACACAACTGCCGGGCTGGTTGAGCGGCTTCGGTGTGTTTGCCAACTTCACCTACGTCGACGCATCGATCGATCTCGGCCGGACTTACGGGGGTCGCTCCTCGTTTCCGCTGCCGGGTCAGTCGGAGACGGTTTCGAACTTCGCGCTGTTCTACGAAAAGGGTCCCGTCAGTGTTCGTCTGAGTTTCACGGACCGCAGCGATTACCTGAACGAGATCAATGCAGAGAACGGTGATCTAGACCTGTATTGGGCGGGGCGCGATCAGATCGATCTCACGGCGAGCTACCAGTTCACCAAGACCTTCGAAGCGTTCGTCGAGGCCAAGAACCTCACGAACTCCAAGGGTATTCGCTACTACGGCAAGAAGAGCCGAATCTACGAGTACGAGCAGTTCGGTTACAGCGTATTCGTCGGCGGCCGTCTGAAGTTATAGTTTTGAAATCTGAAAGAGTTGATCGAATGACGTCCATGTTCGACACCATGCCCCGCCGTTCCGGTTGGGGCGTGGTGATCTCCCTCGCATATCTGCTGTTCTGCGCGACCGGTTCGCTGGAGGCAGCGCCCTCGGCGAGCGTGAAGCCGCGAGTGGTGACCGAGCCGGTGAGATATGACTCCGATGATCCGGCGATCTGGATCAACCGTGCAGAGCCCGCCAAAAGCCTTGTACTGGGCACGGACAAAGAGGCCGACGGAGCGCTCTACGTCTTCGGCCTGGATGGAAAGATTCGTCACGACCTGACTATTCGTGGCTTGCTGCGCCCCAACAATGTTGACGTCGCCTACGATGTTCCGCTCGCCGGACGTAAGGTCGATGTGGCGGTGGTTGCGGAGCGTTTTGCCCATCGCTTGAGAATATTTTCTTTGCCTGACATGCGTCCTTTAGACGGTGGCGGTATCCCCGTATTCGAGGGTGAGCGCGCAAGAGATGTCATGGGAGTGTCGACTTATACGCGGCCTTCGGATGGCGCAGTCTTCGTCATCGTCAGTCGATCCGATCGATTTGCTCCCAAGCAGGGGTATTTGCATCAGTACCGACTTGTCGACGACGGTACCGGGACGTTGCGCGGCCTTAAGGTAAGAGCTTTTGGTGAATGGAGCGGCCGTAAGGAAATCGAGGCGCTCTCCGTCGATCCAGAGCGGGGTATGGTCTTTGCTAGCGATGAGACGTTCGGCATTCGTAAATATCACGCCGATCCTGCCATCGAAGATGCCGACGATGAGCTCGCTCAGTTCGGGCTCACTGGATTTGCCCGCGATCACGAAGGAACGGCCATCTTTCGGCGCGGACGTGAGCGTGCGCTTTTGTTTGTGTCAGATCAGCAGGCGGGTGAGTTGAGACTCTTCGAGCTCGATGGGCCTCCCGAGGCGCCGCATCGCCACGCACTCGTAGGCCGCGTTCGCTTCACTGCGAAGGAGACCGATGGCATCGATATCGTCTCGACGGCGCTACCCGGTTTTCCGGGTGGTTTGTTGGTGGCGATGTCGACGGACCGGACTTATCACTTCTACGGCTTGGACGAGATCCTGCGGGCCGTCGAGCCCGCCCGCGAGTGATCAGCGCGCTCGCGTCTTGATCGACCCTGCGGCGATCTTCTGACTCCACTCAGCCGGACCGCTCTGGTGCACCGAGGTGCCGTTCGAATCGACGGCGACCGTCACGGGCATGTCCTTGACCTCGAATTCATAGATGGCTTCCATGCCGAGGTCGGCGAACGCCACAACCCGTGAGGATTTGATCGCCTTCGATACGAGGTACGCGGCGCCACCGACGGCCATGAGGTAGGCCGCCTTGTGCTTGCGAATCGCTTCGATGCCGACGGGGCCGCGTTCGGCCTTGCCGATCATCGCGATGAGCCCCGTGTTGGCGAGCATCATCTCGGTGAACTTGTCCATGCGGGTCGCGGTGGTGGGGCCGGCGGGCCCCACGACTTCATCGCGCACCGGATCGACCGGGCCGACGTAGTAGATGACGCGGTTGCGGAAATCGACGCCTTCCGGGAGGCCTTTGCCGCTCGCGTAGAGATCGGCGATGCGTTTGTGGGCGGCATCGCGACCCGTGAGCATCTTGCCGTTGAGGAGCAGTCGATCGCCGGGCTTCCAGGAAGCGACCTCTTGAGGTGTGAGCGTATCGAGATTGACGCGACGCGATTCGGCCGAGGGCTTCCAGTCGACTTTGGGCCAGCGCGACAGATCGGGCGGTGCGAGTTTCGAAGGGCCTGAGCCATCGAGCGTGAAGTGAACATGCCGCGTGGCCGCGCAGTTCGGGATCATCGCCACCGGCTTCGAGGCCGCGTGGGTCGGATAATCGAGAATCTTCACATCGAGCACGGTGGAGAGCCCCCCGAGGCCCTGCGCGCCGATACCGAGCGCATTCACTTTGTCGTATAGCTCGATGCGCAGTTCTTCGATGGGGTTGCGAGGACCGCGGGCCTTGAGCTCGGCCATGTCGATGGGGTCCATCAAAGATTCTTTGGCGAGGACCATGGCTTTCTCGGCGGAGCCGCCGATGCCGATGCCGAGCATGCCCGGCGGGCACCAGCCTGCGCCCATGGTCGGGACGGTCTTGAGTACCCAATCGACGATCGAGTCGCTGGGGTTCAGCATGACGAATTTGGCTTTGTTCTCGGAGCCACCGCCTTTGGCGGACACGGTGATCTCGACCGTGTCGCCCGGCACCATTTCGACGTGTACGACGGCCGGTGTGTTGTCACGCGTATTTTTTCGAGAGAACGCCGGGTCGGCCACGATCGATGCGCGCAGCGTGTTATCGGGGTCGAGATACGCGCGGCGGACGCCCTCGTTGATCATGTCGGTGAGCGTGAGCGTCGCGTCCCATCGGACGTTCATACCGACCTTCACGAAGGCGACCACGATGCCCGTGTCTTGGCAGATCGGGCGATGACCCTCGGCGCACATGCGTGAGTTGGTGAGAATCTGCGCGATGGCATCGCGAGCCGCCGGCGACTCTTCGAGTTCGTAGGCGCGCCCGAGCGACTCGATGTAGTCCATCGGGTGGTAGTAGGAGATGTATTGCAGGGCATCGGCGACGCTCGAGATGACATCCTGCTGTTTGATGATCGTCATGGTTTCACCCGTCGGTTTGAGCCGACATTTTAACTCCCTGATAGCCTCCGCAGGGCAGCGACCAGCGTGCATTCGAATCCAGCGCGGCAGCCGTCAATGCGCCGCCCCACACGCATCCGGTATCGAGCGCGAGCAGGTCGGGGCGGTCGACGAATCCGAGCGTGGACCAATGCCCCGTGATCACTCGGACGTTCGACGTCCGGCGGTCGGGCGCGGCGAACCATGGCATCCAGCCGCTTTCTTGTGATCCGGGCGCGCCTTTCATCTTGAGATCGATGCGGCCATCGGCACGGCAATACCGTAACCGGGTGAGCACGTTGATGATGAAACGCAGTCGATCGGAGCCCTCGAGAGTGGGGGACCAGTGATCGGGACGATTGCCGTACATAGACTCGAAAAGTTTGACGGGGTCGGCGCGCAGTGCCTGCTCGACTTCCGCGGCGAGTGTCATGACCTCGTCGACCGACCATTGAGGCACGACCCCGGCATGCACCATGAGATCGGAGCCTTCGCGTACCGCGAGCGGTCGTGTGATGAGCCACTCGAGTAGCGTCTCGCGATCTGCCGCGGTCAGGATGTCATCGAGCGTATCGTCGTCGCGCAGTTTGCGGCCCCCACCCAAAGCGACGGCGAGCAGATGAAGATCGTGGTTGCCGAGAACGACGCGAGCGTTATCGCCGAGCGAGCGCACGAATCGCAGGGTGCCGAGCGAGTCGGGCCCGCGATTGACGAGGTCGCCGACGAACCAGACTTCATCGCGATCGCTTCGAAAATCGGCCTGCGTGAGCAGCTGGCGCAGTTCGGGTAGACAGCCCTGCACGTCACCGACGGCGATTCTCGCCATCGTCAGTGCACCACTCCCGGCAAGGCGAGGCGAAAAGCGGGGATCGGCGCGTCGAACTCGAGACCGTCGTCGCCGCGCATCTGATAACTGCCGTGCATGGTGCCGACCGGCGTTTCGATGACGGCACCGCTCGAGTAGCGAAATCCTTGCCCCGGCTTGAGATGCGGCTGTTCGCCGACGACACCTTCGCCACGAACTTCCTGGACCTTGCCGTTACTGTCGGTGATGACCCAATGACGCGTCATCAACTTCAAGGGTATGCGACCCTCGTTTCGCATCGTCACCGTGTAGGCGAACACGTATCGTTCGCTGTCCGGGTCGGACTGCCCTTCGAGATAGGCGGTTTCGATTTTGATATCGAGATGATGGTCGGCACGCATGATGTCGCTCACGCTAGCGGCTCAGGTACCGCTCTGGCAAGTCGCCCGAACTCCTCCGGCGATAAGGTTTCGGGTCTCGCACCCGGATCGATATCGCAGGCGGCGATGGCATCGGCATCGAGCAACGAGCGCAGGGCGTTGCGGAGGGTCTTGCGGCGCTGTGAGAACGCTGCAGACACCACGCGAGCGTAGCGGGCATCGACGGGGAAGGCGGGGGTCTCGCGCACGGTCAGACGGGCGACGGCGGACCACACCTGCGGCGCCGGGCGGAACGCCCCCGGACCCACGTCGAAGAGGTGCTCTGCCGTCACCCAGGGCGCGAGCATCACGGTGAGTCGACCGTAGTCGCCGTTACCCGGTGCTGCGCAGATACGTTCGATGACTTCTCGTTGGAGCATCACGTGCAGATCGAGGATGGACGCACGATGATCGAGCAAGTGAAAGAGGAGGGGCGTCGAGACGTTGTATGGCAAGTTGCCGATCACGCGGAGCTTGCGACCTCGCGCGTGGGCGAGCGTCGCAAAATCGAATTTGAGCGCATCGCACACGTGGAGCGTCAGCCCGCGGGATCCGAATCTTTGCTGCAGCTCCGCGGCGAGATCACGGTCGATTTCGATGGCGTCGAGCCCTTCGCAAAGTTCGAGCAAAGGTTCGGTCAGCGCGCCGTGACCGGGGCCTATCTCGACTAACGACTCGCCGGGTTGCGGATTAATGGTCTCGATGATCTGCGCGATCACTCCCGGATCGTGCAGGAAGTTTTGGCCGAAGCGTTTGCGGGCGAAGACCACCTTCGGCTCAGTTCGCGCGTCGTCGATGGACAAGATCGACGGCGAGTTCGACGGCGGCACGCAGACTCCCGACATCGGCCCGCCCCGTGCCGGCGAGCGGCAGAGCGGTACCGTGGTCCACGGACGTCCGAATCACGGGCAGACCGAGGGTCACGTTGACGGCGTGACCGAAGCCGGCGTGTTTGAGCACCGGTAGCCCCTGGTCGTGAAACATGGCGAGGAATGCGTCGGCCTTCGCCATCTCGCGAGGCACGAAGGCCGTATCGGCCGGCAATGGACCGAATGCGTCGATGCCTTCATTGCGCGCCGCGTCGATGGCAGGGCTGATGTGGCGGATCTCCTCGTCGCCGAGCAGACCCGACTCGCCCGCATGGGGATTGAGTCCGCATACGGCGATGCGCGGATTCTCGATGCCGAACGCGTGCTTTAGGTCGGCGTGCATGATGCGCAAGAGTTGGAGTACGAGCGGCTGTGTGATCGCGTCGGGCACGCGGCGCAGGGGTAAATGGGTGGTCGCAAGAGCAACCCGCAGATCACCTGCCACCAGCATCATCACGGGCTTCGGTGTGCCGCAGCGCTCGGCGAGATACTCCGTATGACCGGAGAAGGGCACGCCCGAAGCGGCGATCACGCTTTTCTGGACGGGCGCCGTGACCATGGCGTCGTATCGACCGCTCTTCACACCCTCGAGCGCGTCGTCGAGCAGGCCCACCACGTAGGCAGCGTTACGAACATCGAGCGTGCCCGCAACCGAGGGCGCGGCAAGCGGACGATGCACGACGTTCAATCGATCGAGATTCGTGCCCGCAGGAGCGCGTGCTTCGAGCAAAGATCGATCGACGAGGCAATGGAGATCGCAGGGCGGCAGCTCTGCGCTCGTCAATTGCGCGCAGAGTTCGGGGCCGATGCCCGCCGGCTCACCCGAGGTGATGATGATCCGTGGGCGTTCAGCTCTTGATGTCGACATACGCCTCGTCGCGCAGCCGACGCAGCCAGAGCTCGGTTTCTTCGTCCGCCTTGCTCTCGCGCAGCTGCATGAACGCGCGCTGACGCCGAAGTTCTTCGGTGTTGTCGAACTGCCGACGACCGAGCAATTGCACGATATGCCAGCCGAATTGCGTACGGAAAGGCTCGCTGATTTCGTTCGGCGCGAGTCGGCGCAGAGCGGCGTCGAACTCGGGGACGAAGCTTCCCGGTGCGGTCCAGCCGAGATCACCGCCATCGGCCGCCGAACCCGGGTCTTCTGAAAGTGTCTTGGCGAGTACCGAGAAATCTTCGCCCTTGAGGATACGCTCGCGGACGTCGATCAGTCGTTGTCGCACCGTCGCGTCATCCTGGATCTCGGTGGGCTTCAGAAGGATGTGACGAGCGTTGGTCTGCTCGATGACGACCTGTTGATCGGCACCGCGAATTTCATTGAGTCGAACGATGTGATAGCCCGACGGCGTGCGCAGCGGTTCACTGACTTCGCCGGGTTTGAGGCCAACCACGAGATCGGCAAGGATCGTCGGAATTTCCGGCCCGCGTCGCCAGCCGAGCGATCCGCCCTCGAGAGCGGTCTGGCTGTTGGAGTAGGCGACGGCGAGCTTTGCGAAATCTTCTCCTCCCTTGGCTCGATCGAACACTTCCTGCGCGCGCCGCGAGGCTTGATCGAGTTGGGAGGGGGACGCTTCCTGAGGTACGGCGATCAGGATGTGCGAGAGGTTGTATTCGTTGAGCTCCGACGGGCGCGACTTCTGCTTGTCGAGAAACTGCTCGAGTTCGCGCGGCGAAATATTGATGCGCTGGATGACATCGCGCTGTTGAAGCACTTGCAGCGTCATTTCGCGTCGCACGCTCTCGCGATAGGTCGCGTAGTCGATGCCCTGCTGGACGAGCGCGGCCGGCAATTGCGCGAGGGAAATGCCGTTGCGCTGGGCGACATCGGCGAGCGCCTGATTGAGCGATTCGTCGCCGATGCGGATACCGGCGCGTTGGGCGCGCTGCATCTGGATCTCTTGCAGGACGAGACGATCGAGCACCTGCTGCCGCAGCATCGCAGCCGGCGGCATCTCGAGGCCTTGGGCCTGCAACCGACCGGTGATCACCTGCACCTGTTCCTCGAGTTCGCTCGCGAGCACGACCCCGTCGTTCACGACCGCTGCGACTCGGTCGAGCATCACGCCCTTGTCGGAGATCGATCGCTGGGCGAGAGCGGGCGTCACCGCCAGCAACATCGCGAGGGCGAGAGCCGAAAAACGAGACAGTCGAGTTCGCAGTACAGGCGTCATGGGTAGTTCCGAAAAGCCAGAAAACTCAGCGGCTTAGGCCGACGGGCGAGTATCCCCGAATTGCCTCTTCGAGGAAAGCGTCGGCCGAACCTCCGACACTCGCGAGACCGTTGAGTTCCAGTTGGAGGTAAATGCCCGTATCGCGTTCGCCGGTGCGGCTCGACACGAAGCGTCGGCCCACCAGACGCAAACGCCAACAGCAGGACTTGTATTCGAGCCCCGCAAAGCGGTCGAGCGTGCTGCGGTCCTTGAGATCGTAGACGAAGCGCCCGTAGGCGTTCCAGCGTGAGCCGAGGGGCCACGCTCCCGAAAACTCGCCCTGCTCGAGTCGATCGCGCTGAAACCGATAGGCGAGGTTGACGGCTCGATCGACATCGGGTCGATACTGAAGACGCATATGGCTGCGTTGCTGGCGGCTCTCGGTGCTGTCCCACTGCATCCCGAGATCGACGTTCCAGTTCTGCCAAGCCGAGATCCCGAGTTGCGCCACCAGATCGGAGCGCGATTCATTGATCGCCGTTTCACTGGGGAGTCGCACGCGAGATCGTTCGAAGCGGTAGGTTTGTCCGATCGTCGCCGAGAGCAAGGTCCGTCCCGATTGGCGATCGAAGATGCGCGAGGTCACGCCGAGGCTTGCATGATTGGCATCGGCGATGCGATCGGGACCGACGTAGCGCGAGGTTCGGAAGAGCTGAACGAAATCGAGGTCGGGCAGTGCCGTGTCGAAGATCGGCAATTCGTCTTGGTCGCGATAGGGCGTCCAAAGATAAAGCAGTCGCGGCTCGAGGGTCATTCGGGTACGAGCGCTCTCGACAGAGTCTCGTTCGAGTCGAAGTCCGGCATCGAGGGCTGCATAGGGCAGCGATCGTGAGGGTCGGTCGTCGGCT
>JBIJCL010000069.1:0-8438 GCA_044344725.1 Steroidobacteraceae bacterium
AGGTCCCGGCCGGCAGCCCCGAAATAGCCAGCCGCATGGCGCGATCGATCTCCACGGCAGGCACGCCGAGCAGTGCCGCCTTTGCCGTATCGGCCTCGATCTTGATGTTGGTCCGCGGAAATTTGAGCGGATTGCGAACGTCTCGAGTGCCCGGTGTGTCCTCGATCAAGCGTTCGATCTGACCAGCGAGTTTATCGAGCACCTCGATGTCGGGTCCGACGATGCGGACCGCGATCGGCGCCGATACCGGCGGACCATTGACGAACTCGCGAACCGAGATCCGAGCACCTGGATATCCGTCGAGCCGCGAGCGGAGCTCGTCGATCTGCTTCGGCGTGCGACGGGTGTCGTATTTGTCGAGCACCACGAAGACCTCGGCGTAAGACGACGTCTCGCTGCGCTGGATGTGGTTGTAATACACCTGCGGATTACCGCGCCCGATGTTCGTGAACACCGAGCGTACGCCCGGCATCTTTCGAATCTCGGTCTCGACGAATTGCGCGGCTTTGTCGGTCGCGGAAAAACTCGTTCCGGTCGGCGTCTCCACCTGCACCAGAAAAATCGGCGTGTCCGCTTTCGGAAACAGGCTGGAGCCAAGCACGGGGACGAGCAGTGCCGACAACAGCAACGATCCGCCGATGGCTGTCACCACGGTCGCTTTCGGACGCGCCAGACAGTAATGAAGCGCTGGACGATAGTAGCGATGGATGCCATCCATGATCCGCTGGAGTAAGCGGCTCGAGTGGCCGACGTCGTCGGCTGGCAACATGCGGCTCGCGAGGAACGGAATGATGAACAAGGCGATCAACAGCGAACCGACGATCGTGGCCACGACCGTCGTCGGCAGCACGCGGATGAACTTTCCGGAGTTGCCCGGGAGCGCCATGAGTGGAAGGAAAGCGAAGATCAGGGTGGCGGTACACCCGAGGATCGCCACGAAAATTTGGCGGGTTCCGGCGACGGCGGCGCGGACGCGGTCATAGCCCATACGCAGATGGCGAGAGATGTTCTCGACGGCGACGATCGAGTCGTCGACCAACAGGCCGAGCGCCACCACGAATCCCGCGATCGACAATTGATTGAGCGAATAACCCAAAAAATAGAGCACGGTCAGTCCGAACGCGAGCGATAGCGGAATGGAGATCATGACGATGCTCGCCGCACGCAGCCCGAGCGGCAGCAGGGTGATCAGCACCAAGCCGATTGCGATCATGAAATCGGTGTAGAGCCGATCGAGACGCTTTTTCACATTCTTGGATTGGTCGAAACCGAGCTCCAGCGTCACGCGCTTCGGCAGCCCTGCTTGATAACGCTCGACCACCTGATCGATGGCCTTGCGTACTTCGAGGATGTTTTGGCCTTCTTTCATGTTCGCCGTGACGAACACGGCGCGTCGATCGTTGTATCGACCGATATGACCCCACTGGCCTTCATCCCAGCGGATCTCGGCGATATCGCGTAGTCGAAGGGTACGACCATCCGCCGCATTCACCACGGTGTCCCCAATCTGCTCGAGATCTTGGTAGGACCCGGTCGCCTTCACCGAAAAGCTGCGCGGACCGATGTCTACGACGCCTGCGGGAATGTTCGCGTTCTCGCTTTCGATCGCCTGGATGATTCGCGTGGGAGTGATGCGCAGATCGGCGAGTCGTCGCGTGTCGATTTCGATGCGCAACTCTCGTGGCGGATACGCCCAGCTCTCCGAAGATCGCACTCCCGGGACACCCTTGAGTGCATCTTTGAGGGTGCGCGCATGGCTCTGCAGCTCTCGATAAGGCGCATCGTCCGATATCAAAGCGTACTGGACGATATTGACGAGGCCCGGACTGAACTTCCGGATACGGATTTCGCGTACTTCGGCGGGGAATCCCGGTCTCAGAGAATTGAGCTCCCGGATGATCTCCTCGTATTTCCGGTCAGGATCGGTGAACGCCTGGAACTCGATGATGGTGAATGCGATACCGTCGGCGACGATGCTCTCCAGTTGCTTGACGTCATCGAGCTCGGCGAGTCGATCTTCTAGCGGCTTGGCCACGAGACGCTCGAGATCCTTCGGATCTCCGCCCGGCATGATCGTCGAGATTTCGAAACCCGAAATTTTGAATGACGGATCTTCTTCCCGAGGAACCGAGAGGAAACTGTAGAACCCGAGGACCACCAAACAGAAGAACACCACCAGCGTGAACTGGTAGCGCTTGATCGGAAATTCGAGAATCGGAGTGGCCATGAGGACTCAGCGAGCCACGGCAGCGGCCGCGGCCGCGCCAGAGGAGCCGTCGACGACCCGAATACGCTCTCCATCCACGAGGTACAGCGAACCTTCCGTCACCACTCGTTCTCCGGGTTTGAGCCCCTCCGCGAGAGCGACGTTTTCATCTTTGATGAAACCCACTCGAACCAAACGCTTGCGCGCTGTCGTCCCGTCGATGACGAAGACGCTGGCCGTTCGACCTTCGCCTTCGACGATGGCGCTCACCGGCACATACGTGAAGGGCGTGGACTCCGTTTGCGCAGGCTCGATCGTCACATTCGCGACGAGGCCGCTCGCGAGGCGAATATCGGTGACGGGGTCGAGGCGAACCTGAGCCGGGAAGAGACCTGTACGCGGATCGGCTGCCGAGGAGACTTCGCTGACGCGGCCTTTGAGTTCGATACCTGGATAAGCATCGAGACGGACGCGCGCGGCATCGCCTGTCTTGATACGAACGATGTCACGGTCGGCGAGCGCAAATCTCAACACGTAGCCGCGGTCTGCACTGCCGAGGATCACCACAGGTTGGCCGGGAGGCACCAGTTCTCGCTCCTCGACCAACTTGCGCAATACCACGCCGTCGCGGGGTGCGGTGATCCGCGAGTAGCCGAGATTGAAGCGTGCCGCATCGCGACCGGCACGTGCGATGGACGCCTGTGTGCGCAGGTTCTGCAGAGCCTCGAGACTGATGACTTGATCGGCGTACAGACGCTCACCACGCTCGAGGTCGCGTTCCGCTTTCTGCGCTATCTGCAGGGCCTGCTCAGCTTGGGCCTGGACCTCCGTGAGCTCCAGCTCCGCGAGCAACGTACCCTTGCGAACGACCGTACCTTCCTGGACGGCGATGCGACGAACGATTCCGCCCGTCTTGAATGACAACCGCATTTCATCTTGCGCGCCGATGAGTCCATTCGATTCGATCGGCGCCAACGCCGGACCGGCCGTCGCTTCGGCGGCACGCACGGGTGTTTCGATGACCGCATCCTTTTCCGAGCCATTGCTGCAGCCGAATATCAATGATGTGGCCATCAGCAATAACGGGAGCGCAGTCTTCATGTCGTAGGTCTTCACGGTAGGGTCGCTCCAGTGGAGTAATCGAGTTCCGCCTGGCGCGCGAGCAACTCGAAGCGCACGGCGTTGAGATTGAGTTCTGCGGCGGTCAGGGTGGTGCGGGAGTCGAGAAACTCCACTTGGCTGATCACGCCTTCGTCACGCTTTCGGCCCGCGATACGAAATGCCGCACGTGCAGCCTCTGCACGGGCTTCAGCGGTCCGCAGTGACGCCTCGCTCGCTTGCAGGCGATCCAGAGCTTGCTGCACCTCGAGGCGAATTTGCTGCCCCGCTTGTTCACGCTGAAGCTCTGCCTGGCGCTGTGCGACGCGTGCCTGGCGCACTTCGGCACGTCGGCTGCCGCCATCGAAGAGCGTCCAGTTGAGCAACACCGAAACCGTCGCGAAATTACGCCCTCGACCGAACTCGTACTCCTCGCCTTGGGAGCCGCCGTCGATGCCGAGCGCAATCGAAGGTTTCCTCGCCGCCTTGGCCGCATCGACTTGGGCGCTGGCTGCGCGAACGGTGCGCTCGAGTTGCGCGAACTCGGGTCGGCGCGCCACGGCTGCTTCACGCAATACGGACAAATCGGCAACGGTGCGCGAGATCTCGCCGGACGCGTCGGCCAACTCGAGCGTCGAGTCGAGTGGTCTGTTCAACAAAAAGTTGACGTAACTCGCCGCCTGGTCACGAAGATTTTGCGCTTCGGTGAGTTGCTGCTCGACCGCCAGCAATTCGGCCTGCGCCCGCAGCACTTGGTCTTGCGTGATCTTCCCGTTGCGGAACAAGGACTCATTGATGCGGAGATTTTCAGCGAGCAGGCTGCGGCTAGCCTCGATCAGTCGGGCGCCGCGACTCGCACGAAGCCAATCGACGTACCCCACCGTGATATCGCGACGCAGCCGGCCGATGAGTGCCTGACGCGCAAACTCACTGGCTTCGAGCAACGAACGTCTCGCGCGGACCGCAGCAGGAATCGCCGGCACGTAGAGAGGCTGTCGGATACTGAGTCGAGTCTCCTGCTCTTCCTCGCGCTGCAATAAAAAGCGAGGGTCCTCGATGGTGCCGAATCGCGGCGCTTTGCCATCCGCGATCAGTAATTCATTGAGCGTCAGGTAGACGGGGTTCAGCGCTGCACCGGTGGGCAGGGTGATTTCACGTCCACCCTCCGCACGCGTGTAGCGTGTGCCGATCGTGGCCTCGGGAAAGAACTTTCCGCGAGCCGCATCGAGAGCCGCTTGGCTACGCTCGACTTCCAGCGTCGCCGATTGCAACGCAAGGTTCGATGCGATGCCGGCACGAACGTATTCCTCGATGACGACCGTCACGGGACGCGCACTCGCGGCATCTGTGGGCGCACCGCCTTCCCGATTTGGGACGGTCTGCGCCGCGGTGATCCCTGCATACCCGAGGGCGAGGGCGGCGAAGCCGAGACGAACGACAAAAGAAAACGTGTGCATGATCTCAGGCCCGGGTTGATTGACCGAGCGACATCGCATCGAGCGCCAGTCGGAAGCCGTGCTCGATCAAAGATTCCGCAGTGACGCCGGCGCGTTGGAGACCGCCGATCTTGTGCATGGTCAGTTGGATGATGCCGTGCATGAGACCCCACAGCGTGAAGCTCAGCAGTGCCGGGTTGCCGAGATCGTTGCGGATCGAGCCATCTTTTAGACCGTTCTCGATCGCGCGCGTCAGTGAGGCATGCGGGCGCTCACCGAACTTCAGGAACTCTTCGTAGGCGGGGTCGAAATCACCCGTCGGTGAATGCGCCTCGAAATGCGCCAACACTTCGAAGCGCACCGGAAACTCGCGAGCAAAATTCACGTAGGCACGGCCACAGGCTTCGACCTGTTCGAGCCCTTTGGTGGGTTGCGAGAGCACCTCGACGAACCGGTCGTTCAATTGGTCGAGGGCCCGGATGGATACGGCGATCAGTAGATCTGCCTTGTCCCGAAAATAGACGTATACGAGGGCGCGCGAGAGGCGAGCCTTGCGGGCCACCTGATCCATGGTCATCGCCTCGATGCCCACGACACTCGCGATGGCCTCTGCGGCATCGAGGATCTCGAGGCGTCGACGTTCCTTTTCTTCGAGGCGGCGTTCGGCGAGGTAACTCATGCCGCGTACAGTGCCGAATTGTTTGACACGATGTCAATAAATGGACATCTGTTTTTCGATTAGACGCCTGTCACCCCACAAACCATGCCTTCAACAGCCAAAAAACGGTCATCCCGACGCTAATTGTCGCGATCATGCTGCGAGTTGTCGCGAAAACGACGGCCGCCACGGCTCCTGCGACCCATCTTGGGTTTTCTAACGTCAGATTCAGGGTATTTCCGTCGAACACGAGGTCTGGCGCGATGATCGCAGCCAGCGCACAGGCGGGGGCGAATCGTAGTGCCGCATCGAAAGACGGGGGGATCTGCAGCTTGGCTCCGAGCAGGTGGGGACCCGACCGCGTGACCAAGGTGGCCGCCGTGATGCCCAAGATGACCCACCAGACATACGGCTCGATCATGCAGCACCTCGTCGTCGCTCGACGAAGAACGCGGTGATGACCCCGAACACGATGCCAAGAGGCAGCCCCAACCGGAGGGGTAAGTCGTGTGCCATCACGGAGGTGGCTGCGGCCACGACCGCCCCGGCGAACACGGGCCACTGACGACAGAGCGGCACGAGCAGCGCAACGAGCGTCAGCGTGCCCGCGAGTTCCAGTCCCCAAGACATGGGTATTCCCGTCGCAGCGACGATGCCGATGATCGATGACACCTGCCACCACATCCAGTTGCAGCACGCGCCGCCGAAGTAATAGGCGACACGCTGCGGATAATGGGGCTCACGTTCGAGCAGCGCCGAAAACCGCGCGAACATGATGTCTCCGACCAGGAATCCCAGTCCTATCCGCTTGCCCATCGACAGTCCCGCCAGATGCGAGCGCATCATCACGCTGTACACGACGAAGCGGAGATTCACGATCACGGCGGTGACGAAGATGAGCCAGATCGGCGCGAAAGAGGCCATGAGGGGCAGCGCCGCAAGTTGCGCGCTTCCGGCATACGCGATGAGGCTGAGGGCGATCGCCTCGGGGACGTTGAGGCCGGATTTCACCATCGCGACGCCGGTGACGAGGCCCCACGCGAACACGCCGGGCGCGGCAGGCATCAACTCGCGTACGCCCTGACGGAACGCCGCGCGCGGCGAGATCGCCGCGGCACCGATGGCGGAGGAGTCAGACAAGATCGATCGCGTGGGTTTTGAGATCGGCGAGGCTCACGACCTGCAGTGCTCGACGATGGGTCGCCTTGAGACTGACCTTGGGCGCGCAGCCGGCCTCGAAGGCCTCCTGCCAGCGAGCCGCGCAGAGGCACCAGCGGTCACCCGGCTTGAGTCCGGGGAACCCGAATTCGGGCCTTGGGGTAGACAAGTCGTTGCCGCGTGACCGCGAGAACTCGAGGAACTCCGCGGTCATTACGGCGCAAACGGTGTGGGAACCGGTATCCGACGCATCGGTCTCGCAGCAGCCGCTGCGGAACCAGCCGGTCTTGGGTGAGTGGCTGCAATCGGCGAGGGGGTCGCCGAACACGTTGACTTGCCTGTTTTGACCGTCGCCGCTGCCGTCCATGGTGGGACGAAGGGTACCTGAAACCAATCGGGCAAATGAGAATGATCCGCAATTGCATACAGGGGGCGGGCTGTCGGATACTTTGCCCATGGACGATTCGATCCATCCCCCGAGGACCCTTTCCGGCCTGAAGGCTGGACAGTCGGCCGTGGTCGATCGGATCGATGCCGACGACCTCTTGGCTCGGCGGTTGCTCGAGATCGGTTTTTTCCCTGGCGCGAGTGTCGAGTTGGTGGCCGCCATGTGGCCTGCCCAAGATCCGCTTGCCGTGCGGGTGGGTGGCGCGACCTTCGCGTTGCGCCGACAGGAAGCCGAGCGGGTGAAGCTCCGATGAGCACTACCGACCTGCGGATCGCCCTCGTCGGCTTACCCAACTGCGGCAAGACGGCACTCTTCAACCGAATGACGGGCAGCCGTCAGAAGGTTGCGAACTATCCCGGCGTCACCGTCGAAAGAAAGGAGGGGTTTTACAAATCCGCCTCGGGGCGTCGGTATCGATTGCTCGATCTTCCGGGAACCTACAGCCTCACGCCGACCACGCTCGATGAAGCCATCACCCGCGATGTCGCGCTCGGTCGGCTCGCATCCGAGCCGAGACCCGAGACGATCGTGTTGGTCGCCGATGCCACCCATCTTCCGCTTTCGCTGCGACTCGCGCTCGAGGTGAAGCGACTCGGACTGCCGATGATCGTGGTGCTCAACATGACCGATCTCGCGCGCAAGCGCGGCTACTCCATCGATTGCGAGCGCCTGTCGAATGAGCTGGGTGCACCGGTGATCGAAACGGTGGCGGTCGCGCGCGGTGGTGCCGACGGACTGATCAAACATCTCGACAGCTTGCCTTCCGACTCCACGGCGACGCTCTCGACGACGGAATGGCACGAGCCTTCGGCGCAGGACGTCGAGCGCACACACGCCGAAGCGGCGCGAATTCTTGCTGCATCGGGCTATCGCGAGCCCGCACGCAGCGAGTTTGTTGCGGCAGCCGACCGTGTATTGCTGCATCCATTCTTTGGGCTGCTCGTATTGGGCACGCTTCTTTTCTTCGTTTTCCAAGCCGTATTCAGTTGGGCGGCTCTACCCATGGATCTCATCGACGCGGGTATGGCCTCGCTCGGAGAGTGGGTGAGGAACAGCATGCCCGATGGACCGCTGCGTAGTCTGCTCGCAGACGGCATCATCGCTGGTGTCGGCAGCGTCATTATCTTCTTGCCGCAGATCATCATCTTGTTCGCGTTCATCCTCGCGCTCGAGGACAGCGGTTACTTGCCGAGGGCGGCATACCTGCTCGATCGCGTGATGGGCTCCGTCGGACTTTCCGGACGCGCCTTCATTCCGTTGCTGTCGTCGTTCGCCTGTGCGATTCCGGGAATCATGGCGACACGAACGATTCCGAGTTTTCGCGATCGTCTGGCGACCATCATGGTCGCGCCGCTCATGACCTGCTCGGCCCGACTGCCGGTCTATGCGTTACTCATCGCAGCATTCATTCCGGATCGTGATATCGGCGGAATC
>JBIJCL010000070.1:0-8344 GCA_044344725.1 Steroidobacteraceae bacterium
CGTCGGTACCGTGAACGCCGCAGGCACCACGAGCCACTGCGCCCCCTCGGCGGCCATGCGACGATAGAGTTCGGGGAAACGTACGTCGTAACAAACCGAAAGACCCACACGCCCCGCAGGCGTGTCGACCGTGACCACTCGATCGCCCGGTCGGATATTCGTCGACTCGCGATGCGACTCGGCGCGGCCCGGCACATCGACGTCGAAAAGATGGATCTTGTCGTAGCGAGCCACCTGGCGCCCTTCGGCATCGAACACCAACGACGCGGCGGCCACACGGCGTTCACCTTCAACACGCATGGGCAAGGTACCGGCGATCACCCAAAGCCGCAGGGATGCCGCGAGGGTGGCAATAGCCTCCTGCACGGGGCCACGTCCCGGCTGCTCGGCCATCTCGAGTTTGTCTGCATCGCGCAGGCCCATGAACGCGAAGTTCTCGGGCAAGACCGCAACGGTCGCACCCGCCTCGGCAGCCGCTCGCAGCAAACGATCGACCACAGCCAGATTGGCGGACACATCGGGTCCCGAGGTCATTTGTACGGCGGCGACGATGGGACTCATGAGAAGGCCTCAGACCAGAACGACATCGAAGCGATCGATTTCATAGAGTGACTCGGCCTGCAGACGAATCGGACGGCCCACGCTGCCCTCGAGTTCCGCAAGAACCGTGGATTCATCCCCAAGCAGACGCTCGACGACGTCCTGGTGCGCCAGCACCAAAAGCTCGCGGCTGCCGAACTGTCGTGCCTGACGCAGCAACTCGCGGAAAATATCCTGACACACCGTTTCGACCGAGCGGATCGAGCCTCGACCCTCGCACGCCGGGCAACTCTCGCAGAGCAGATGTTCGAGACTTTCCCGCGTGCGCTTGCGCGTCATCTCGACGAGTCCGAGGGGCGAGATCGGCGCAACCTGAGTCTGCGCATGATCGGCCGCAAGAGCGTGTTCGAGCGCCGCGAGCACCTGACCCCGATGCGACTCGTCGAGCATGTCGATGAAGTCGATGATGATGATGCCGCCGAGATTGCGCAGTCGAAGCTGCCGCGCGATCGCCACCGCCGCCTCGAGGTTCGTACGGAAGATCGTGTCTTCGAGATTGCGATGACCGACGAAGCCGCCGGTGTTCACGTCGATGGTCGTCATCGATTCGGTCTGGTCGATGACGAGGTAACCCCCGGACTTCAGCGCAACCTTGCGCTCGAGCGCGCGATTGATCTCTTCTTCGACGCCATGCAGATCGAAGATCGGCCGCGGTCCACCGTGCACCTCGAGACGCAAGGCGTGGGCCGGGATGAAATCCTGGATGAACTGTCGCATGCGCGCGTGCTCGCCAGCATCGTCGACGAGCACACGCTCGACGCCTCGACCGAGCTCATCGCGCAACACGCGCAGCGCCAACGGCAGGTCTTCGTGCACGAGTTCGCCGGGCGAAGCGCGCAGTCCTCGCTCTTGAACGTGCGACCACAATCTCCCGAGGTAGGCGAAATCGGTGGCGAGCAACGACGCATCGACGCCCTCGGCGGCCGTTCTGACGATGTAACCCCCGGAATGGCCTTCGCCGACCAGCGCCTGCATGGCTTCGCGCAAGCGCTGCCGCTCGGCTTCGTCTTCGATGCGCGATGAAATACCGATCCCCCGCCCGCGCGGCATGAAAACGAGATATCGCGAGGGCAAAGAAATGAAGGTCGTCAGACGAGCACCCTTGGCGCCCATCGGATCTTTGACGACCTGCACGATGATGTCGTCACCCGGATTGATCAGTCGACGAATGTCGACCGACTCTTCGGGAGACGGCGACGGCAGACCCGACGGGCCACCCGACACCCCTGCAGCGGCGACGCTCTGCGCATCGAACCGCGAGTCGGCGCTGACGATATCGTTGACATGCAGGAACGCGCTGCGTGCGAGGCCTACCTCGATGAACGCCGCTTGCATGCCAGGCAGTACACGCGTGATTCGACCTTTGTAGACGTTGCCGACGAGTCCGCGACGACTGGCGCGTTCGACGAACACCTCTTGCAGCACGCCACCCTCGAGCAAGGCCGCCCGGGTCTCGCGCGGTGCAACGTTGATGAGGATTTCGGCGCTCATGACTCAGGGTGCCATACCGACACGCCCGCCGCGACGAGCAATTCGGCCGTCTCGGCGAGGGGCAAGCCCATGACCCCCGAGTAGCTGCCGGCGATGTGCTCGATGAAAATGGCGCCGTAGCCCTGTATGGCGTAGCCACCCGCCTTGTCGCGGGGTTCCCCGGTTGCCCAGTACGTCCTGACCTCCTCGGCCGTGACGACCCGAAATCGCACGCGGGTGCGGGACAGCCGCGAACCGGTGCCCGCCTCCGAGACGAGCGCCACCGCCGAGAGCACTTCGTGCTCGCGCCCCGACAACCGGGCGAAGGTGGCGAGCAACTCGGCTTCGTGGGCGGGCTTACCGAGCACGAGCCCGTCCACGGTCACGGTGGTATCGGCACCGAGCACGGGCAGGGGTTCCAGCCCCGCTTGGCGTCTCGACTGCCAGACCCACTCGGCCTTCGATCGCGCGAGACGCTCGACATACTTGTCAGGCGACTCACCGGACCGCTCGGCCTCGTCGAGATCGGCCGGCTGCACGACGTGGGATACGCCGATTTGCCGCAACAGTTCGCAGCGACGAGGTGATGCCGAGGCCAGACAAATGGAAGCGTGTTGAGTCATATCCCGACGTCAATCGCGATGATAAGGATGCCCCTGCGAGAGGGAGAACGCCCGATAGAGTTGCTCGATCAGCATCACGCGCGCGAGCCCGTGCGGCAACGTCATCTTCGACAATGACCAACTCTCGGCAGCCCGCGCTCGGACAGCCGGCGCATGCCCGTCCGCCCCGCCGATGAGCAGCGCCACATCGGGCGACGATAACGCCAGAGTCTCGAGTCGGGCAGCGAGCTCACGAGTACTCAAAGATTTCCCGGTTTCATCGAGCAGAACCACCCTCTCACGCTCGCGTAGCGCAGCGAGCACACGCTCGCCCTCGCGCTCGAGCGCCGCGTCTGCGGAGCGCCCGCCCGTACGCGGGACGGCCTCGAGCTCCACGAGCTCGGCACGCCAGGGGTTACGAAATCGCTTGAGATAATCGGCGACCGCCTCATCCACCCACGCGGGTTGTCGCGCACCGACCGTGATGATTCGCAGACGCATGGATGCACCTGCCTGTCGGGGATCTGCGGTTCAGCCGCGTGGCGCGGACGCCCGCTTGCCGCCGCTGCTCGAATTGCGAGGCGCCGGTGTACGCGACTCCCAAAGATGCTCGAGCTGATAGAACTCACGGGTGCGCGGCAGCATGACGTGAACCATGACGTCTGGCAGATCGACGAGCACCCACTCACCTTGCTGCTCACCCTCGACGCCGAGAGGACGCTGACCGGAGGCCTTGGCCATCTGCACGACGCGATCGGCGATCGAGCGCAGGTGACGATCGGACGTCCCGCTCGCGATCACCATGAAATCCGCGACATCGCTCATGCCTCGGACATCGAGGACCCGTACATCGACGGCCTTCATGTCGGACAACGCGGCTTCGACGATGCGCAGCGCGGGAGGCACCGCTCGCGGTTTTCGGCCCGAGGGACCCACGGGCGCGGGGGTCGCAGACTTTCTGGGCTTGGCAGCTTTGCGGACGGGAGACTTCTTCTTCGCGGGTTTGCGTGAGGGCGAGCGAGGCTTATTCATGCGCACGAGCATAGCATCCTGATTCGACGATGATGGTTCGGACGGGATCCGGAACCAGAAATCGCGGGTCGTCGCCCGCGACCAGAAGTTCGCGAAGGTCGGTGGAGGAGACTTCGAGCGGTGTGACCTTGCGCACGTGGATTCCGCCACAAGGTGCCGAGTGCAGAGACCTGACATCGGGTATCGCACGTTCGGCCAACAGGTCGGCGAGCGGTCCCTCGGTAGGCGGCGGCCATCCCGGCCGATGCGCGACGACGAGATGCGCGTAGTCGAAGATCTCTCGCCAGCGATGCCAGTGCATGAACCCCGCGAACGCATCCATCCCGAGCAACACGCAGATCGACCGACCCGGCTGCTCCTCGCGCAACTCGCAGAGTGTGTCGATGGTGCGGCTGACGCCGCGACGACGGATCTCACGGTCGTCGAGCACGAATCCCGGCTGGCCGGCGATCGCCACGCGCACCATCTCGAGCCGCAGGTCGGCTGAGGCGAGCGGCGGATCGCGGTGACCCGGATTGCCCACGGGGATCCAGCGGACCTCGGCGAGTCGAAGCGCATGCATCAACTCGTAGCCTGTGCGCAGGTGACCGACATGGATCGGATCGAAGGTTCCGCCAAAGATACCGAGCGGCGCAGAGGCGACGGCGCTCACGACGCTCACTTGATCGGACGGAGTCCGCAGCACTCCGCACACAGCAACGTCATTTCGTCCCACGGGTCTCCCGCAAGACGCCCCTTGATCATGCGATCGGCGCGTAGCGCACGCGAGGCGAGACGAGCGAAAGGCATGCGCGCCGCACGAGGTCGTGCGCGCTCGAGAGCGGCGAGTTGCGATGGCGAAGGCCGCGGCCCGGGTCGACGCGACGGATCATCGCCGCGGCGTAGCGCCCAAAGATTTCGAAGTTCGCGCGTGATCGACCACAGCACGAGTGTGGGCTCAGTCCCCTCGCCTCGCAGGCCCGAAAGAATACGCAGGGCACGGGACGCATCGCCCAACACCACCGCCTCGCCCAAACCGAACACGTCGTAACGCGCGCTCGAAGTTACGGCCTCGAGTACGGCCGTTGCATCGAGTCGACCTGCGGGGACGAGTAATTTGAGTTTTTCGATTTCCTGCTTCGCGGCGAGCAAATTGCCTTCGACTCTCGAAGCAAGCAAGGCGACGGCATCGGTCGTCGGCTCGAGACCCGCCGCGCGAAGTCGCTGCGACAGCCAGGACTCGAGCTGGCGCGGCCCGATTTCCCAGATCGGCAACCAAGCGCCTTTCGACTCGATGGCTTTGACCCAAGCCGTGTTTTGCGCGGCGTAGTCGAGGCGAGGCGTCACCACGAGCAACAACGTGTCGGTACCCACGCTCTCGAGCATTTTTTGGAGCGCCGCGCCGCCTTCCTTCCCCGCCTTGCCCGAAAAACGAATTTCGACGATCCGACGATCACCGAACAGCGACATCGACGAGAGCGACGCGACGATGTCGGCCCAGTCGCCACTGCGCTCGGGAAAATGTACCTCGCGCTCAGCGAAGCCCGCAGCACGTGCCGCGGCACGAATCGCATCGCAGGCCTCGCCGACGAGCAGATCCTCATCGCCCGACACGAGGTACGCCGGGGAGAGCTGGCTGCGTTGGGCCGCCTGCTTCAAATGGACCGAAAGGTTGTCGAGGCTGAGCTTCATCGGAGGCCCTGATTATCCGCGACAAGCGCCCGGGCGTCGGGGTCTGGTCACCCTCTTTTGAATGTTATAAAGTATCAATACCGTAACTTAATTACATACTGTACCCATGAAAACACCGCTGTCTGTGCTCGTATTGGCAGCCACCGTCGCCGCCCCGGTCCATAGTCAAGCGGGAGCGACCCTCGCTGACCTCCAAGAAGTCGTGATCACGGCTACCCCACTTCGGAAAAAGGTATTCGAGACCGCACAGCCCGTGTCGGTGCTTGCGGGCGATACGCTCGTTGCGCGCCGCGAGAGCAGCCTCGGCGAAACGCTCGCCGATCAGCCAGGCGTCTCGGCCAGTGCGTTCGGGCCGATCGCGAGCCGCCCCATCATCCGAGGCCAAGGCGGGTTGCGCGTACAAACCCTCCAAGACGGTGCCGACACCCTCGATGTCGCAGCCCTGTCGGACGATCACGCCGTAGGGCTCGACTCCATGCTCGCCGACCGTATCGAGGTCGTGCGTGGACCTGCCGCACTGCTCTTCGGTTCGGCCGCCGCAGCAGGCGCCGTCAACGTCATCACACCTCGCCTTGCGCTGTCGCGATACGAGTCCCCGTTCGCCGGGGCGGTGGAGATGCGCGGTGATACGGCTGCGAACGAGCGTGGCGTCGCCGCTCGAGTCGGCGGTCATGCCGGAGATCGCTTGCAGTTTTTCGGAGACCTCCACCATTTCCAGGCTGACGACTTGCGCATCCCCGACGGCCGTCTCGAAAACTCCAATGGTGAAACGCGTGGCGGTAGCGGGGGTCTGAGCTGGATCGGCGAACGGTCTTCTTTCGCGATTTCTGTGAGCGGTCTGCGCAGTAATTACGGTCTGCCCGGCCATGGCCATCATCACCACGATGAAGATCATGAAGACGAACATGAGGATGAACATCACGACGATGAGCATCACGATGATGAACATCACGAGGACGTTCGACTCGGGCTCGATCAGCGACGAGTCGACTTCGCGGGCGAGTGGCGTCTCGATGGACCCTTCGATACGGTGAGACTTCGCGCCGCGCGCAACGACTACGAACACGCCGAACTCGAGGGCGATGAGGTCGGCACGTTCTACGCCCAGGATGGCAAAGAGCTGCGTTTGAGCGCTGATCGAGATGGTCATTGGTCGATCGGACTGCAGTGGCGTGAGCTCGACTTCGATGCCGAGGGAGACGAAGCATTCCTGCCCGCCTCGCGCACCCGTCATGTCGGCGCGTACGGGTTTGGTGAACTGAACTTCGGCGCCCTGACCCTCGAGGGCGGTCTGCGCATCGAAAAACAGACCATCGATCTCGATGGCGGTGACTATGGCGACGACGCGCTCAGCGGCTCGATCGGCGCACGATGGCGACTGAGCGATCCTTGGACAGCCACACTGCAATTGACTTCGACCGCGCGCCACCCCACCGCGACCGAACTCTTCGCCTTCGGTCCCCACCTTGCCGTTCAACGATTCGAGATCGGCGATGACTCACTAGGTATCGAACGCGGTGCGACGGCGGACCTCGGCCTTCAGTACCGAACGGAATCCGGCTGGGCCTTGCAGGTGAGCGCCTTCGTCTCGGACTACGATGAGTTCATCACGGCGATGCCCGAAGGCTCGATCGAAGACGGTTTGCCCGTCGTGCGCTTCACAGGCGTCGATGCCCGCTTCACCGGCGCCGAGTTCGATTGGCGTCACGACGCGCTTCTTCCGGTCGCCGCCGGAAACGTCGGGGTCAGAGTATTCGGTGATTACGTCCGCGCGCGCGATTCCGCGGGTGATCCTTTGCCGCAGATCCCACCCCGACGACTCGGTCTCGAAATTGGGTACACCGCAGGCGCGCTCCGGCTCGCCATCGAGACCCTCCACCACGATGCGCAAGATGAGGTGGCCGAGGGCGAAACGCGTACCGCAGGCTTCACGGCCGTGAACGCCGAGGTGACCTATCGCCTGCGTGCGGGGACAACGGATATGCTGTGGTTCGCCCGGGGTGTGAATCTTCTGGATGAAGAGATGCGTCGTCACGCGTCGCCGCTCAAAGATGTCGCGCCCCTGGCCGCTCGTCATCTGGCTATCGGCTTGCAGTTGAAATTTTAGGAGCTCACCGTCATGCCCAGCCGCCTCAAGAAAGTCACCTTGCCTTGCCTCGCGCTGGCGCTCGTCGTGCCCTCGGTCGACGCATTCGGAGAAGATAAGCATGTCCACGGCGCCGTGACATTCAACGTCGCGGTGGAAGGCAATGTGCTCTCGCTCGAGATCGACGCGCCGGCCATCAACGTACTCGGGTTCGAGAAGTCCCCACGAAACGATGCGGAGCACCAAGCCGTCGCCTCGGTCGATGCGTGGCTCTCGGCGGGTCGCGACATCGCAGGCGTCCCGCGTGCCGCCGGTTGCCGTTTGCAATCGGCGACCTACGAAGCCCCCAAGCTTGGCAGTGGTCATGCCGACTACCGACCCCGTTATGCCTTCCGTTGCGATAACCCGGCAGCGCTCGAGTGGGTCGAGCTCTGGGCGCTGCGTCGTTTCAAAAATGTGGAGAAGGCTGAGGTCAATGTGATCAGTGCCACGATGCAGCGGCAGGCCACACTCGCTCCCGGGAGCCTGCGGGTTTCGTTAAAGTAACGCGGTGACCGCACCGCTCCCCTCGAACGCGGCCGCCATCGAGGCGACCGACCTGCTCTACGCCTGGCCCGGCAAACCGCCGGTCATCGATATCGCGCACTTCTCGGTCGCCCGCGGTGAGCGCGTCTTCCTGCGCGGCCCGAGCGGCAGCGGGAAAAGCACCTTGCTCGGACTTCTCGGCGGTGTGCTCAAGCCCGCGCGTGGACGCGTGTGTCTGCTCGGAACCGACATCACGGCGCTCTCGGCGGGCGAGCGCGATCGCTTCAGAGGTGAACACCTCGGATTCATCTTCCAGATGTTCAACCTCATCCCCTACCTCGGCGTCCTCGAGAACGTG
>JBIJCL010000079.1:0-7962 GCA_044344725.1 Steroidobacteraceae bacterium
TGCCCGCGATGTCACTGCGGCCGAGTGCCAACGCTCGACGTCCGGTACCGCGGGTGATGACCTCGCGGAGCATGTCGGTCATGAGCCACGCGTTTTGCGCGCTGATCACGCGAGGAGCGATTTCGGTCGCTGGCAAAGAGCAGCCGCGGGGCACGACGGTCGGGCCTTCCGTCTCCGCTGCAGCGGCTTCGCTCGAAGGCTCCTGTGCGATCGCTTCATCTGACGTCGCCATGCCTGTCGGATCGGGCGGATCACATTCGGGCGCGACCCGTCTCGGCGCGGCTTGGAACACTACCTCTCCGGAGGGATCCTCGATACGTTCGATGAACCAAGGCTGAATTCGGTGGCCGCCGTTCGCGAAGACCGCATAGCCTGAGGCGACCTGGAGCGGCGTGGCGCTCATGGTGCCGAGCGAGAGCGTGAGGTTGCGCGGCAAACTCGCACGTTCGAAACCGAAGCGCTCTGTGTAGGCGATGGCCGGACCCATGCCGATGGCTTGCAGAACCCGGATCGACACCAGATTGCGTGATTTGACGAGTGCTTCGCGCAGTCGAGTCGGTCCACCAAAGTCACCGCTCGAGTTTTCGGGGCGCCAGGCTTCCTCCATGTTCGGATCGTCGATCACGAACGGCGCATCGAGCACCACGGAGGCGGGAGTGAAACCGTTGTCGAGCGCAGCCGAGTACAGAAACGGTTTGAACCCTGAGCCTGGCTGTCGCTTGGCTTGAATGGCGCGATTGAACTTGCCCGCATTCGGATCAAAATAATCGAAGCCCCCCACGAGAGCGGTGATCGCACCATCGGCGGGAGAGAGCGCCACCAACGCGGCAGCTGCTTCCGGAATCTGTGCAAGTTGCGGTGCGGGCAGCAGCGTGACGTGGATGACGTCTCCACGAGTCAGTAACTCGTTGGCGGTCTTCGGCGGCTTGCCGGGACGACCGTCGATTTTGGGTCGTGCCCAGGAGAGGCCTTCCCAGGGCACCGTGACGATACCGGCATCGCGTACGTAAACGCGTGCCGATTTTTCCTGAACGTCGAGCACCACGGCCGGCAAGACGGAGCCGCTCGCATCTTGGTCGGCGATCAGCGCCTCGAGTTCGCTTGCGTCGTTGCTTGCCGGGAGTTCGACCCGAGTCTTCGGGCCCCGCCAGCCCTGCCGACGATCGTAGTCGAGGAGGCCTTGTCGGACCGCCATGTTCGCTGCCGTCTGCATGCGCGGATCGATGGTGGTGTAGATCTTGTAGCCCTCGTTTTGCGCCGAGGCGCCGAGGCGCTGCACGAGTTCGAGTCTGGCCATTTCGGCGATATAGGGCGCCTCGACCTCGAACACCTGGACATGCTCGCGGGCGGACACCTTCTCGACGGCCGCGCGCTCCTCGGTCTCTCGGTCGATGTAGCCGAGTTCACGCATGCGTCGCAGCACGTAGCCGCGGCGTTGCGCCGCGGCCTCCGGATTATTGATGGGGTTGTAACGCGACGGTGCCTGCGGCACACGCGCCAGAGTCGCCGCCTCTGCGAGCGTCAGTTGGTCCAGCGTCTTTCCGAAATACAGATCGGCCGCGGCAGCGATGCCATAGGTCCGTTTTCCGAAGTGGATGACGTTGAGATAAAGACCAAAGATTTCTTCTTTGGTGAATTCCTCTTCGATGCGATAAGTGAGGAACATCTCCTGCACCTTTCGCCGCCAAGTACGATCTTGGGTCAGAAAAAGATTGCGCGCGGTTTGCTGTGTGATGGTGCTGGCGCCCTGCAGCCGCGAGCCCGGAAGCAGGTTGACCGCGAGGGAGCGCAGGATTCCCTGGTAATCGAATCCCGAATGCTCGAAGAAACGATCGTCCTCCGCCGCGATGAAGGCTTGACGCACCATGGGCGGGATGTCGTCGTAGGTCACCGGGATGCGCCGCTGTTCGCCGATCTGTGCGATGACCTTGCCGTCCCGCGAGTACACCCGTAGCGGAACCTGCAACTCGATTTGTCGCATGGCCTCGACGGTGGGCAGAGAGGGCTGCAGGTAGAGGTACGCGCCAGAGATGAGCGCGGCGATGGCGAGAGCGCTGATCGCGAGCCCCGCTGCAGCCAGAAACGCGATTTTCGGCAGGTAACGCTTCACGACCCCGGCATGTTACCGGAATGGAGAGCTCTGGTGCCCCATCACCGAGACCCCCATCCTTCGGTTAGGCTTGGCTCGTCAGGGCGATTTCTCGCTGAAGATGCACGAAACACGAAATCTAATTCTGGTCGGACCGATGGGTTCCGGAAAGTCCGCGGTGGGTCGCCAACTCGCCCGCGCGCTCCGGCGTCCGTTTGTCGACTGCGATACGGAACTCGAAAAGCTCACAGGGGTCGATATCCCGCTCATTTTCGAGAAAGAGGGCGAGGCAGGGTTTCGAGTACGCGAACGCGACCTCATCACCGAGCTGGTGGGTCGCCAAGGCATTGTCCTGTCGACGGGCGGCGGTGCGGTCCTTCTGGATGAGAATCGTCGGCGATTACGCGAAGGGGGAATCGTCATCTACCTGGAGACGTCGATCGAGCAACAACTCGTCAGAGTCCGCCAAGGCGAGCGCCGACCGCTCCTTGCAGGAGCGGATGATCTGCCCGGACGACTTGCCGAACTGATGGCGCGGCGTGCGCCGCTCTACGCAGAGATCGCAACGCTGACCGTGCGCACCGACGGGCACCGGGTGCGTGAAGTCGTGGATCAAATTCTGAGACGGTTGCCGTCGGACTGACTCGGCGTGGCCCCGCGTATACTTTGCTCGGTATGACGCTGCTCCACTCCATGACTGTCCCGCTCGGTGAGCGGTCCTACCCGATCTACATCGGCGACGGATTGTTGCGCGATCCTGCATGGCTCGGCGATGTGCTGAAGGCTCGCAAGGTCGCTCTCGTCACGAACGAGGTGGTCGCGCCGCTATATGCGGCGAGCATCCACGCTGCGCGATCGAGTGCCGCGACGCACGACATCGTCTTGCCGGACGGCGAGGAGCACAAGACGCTCGTCACGGCTTCGACAATCTTTGACCAGCTCATCGAGTATCGATTCGCCCGCGACGATCTCATCGTCGCCTTGGGTGGTGGTGTGGTCGGCGATATGGCCGGGTTCGCGGCAGCGTGTTACCAGCGTGGCATCGATTTCGTACAGATTCCGACCACGCTGCTGTCCCAGGTCGACTCTTCGGTCGGCGGCAAGACGGGCGTCAATCATCCGCGCGGCAAAAACATGATCGGCGCCTTTCATCAGCCCCGCGCGGTCGTCATCGACCTTGCGACTTTGCGCAGCCTGTCGTCACGCGAGTTTCGCGCAGGGCTCGCCGAAGTCGTGAAGTACGGATTGATCTGCGATGCGACATTCTTCGAGTGGCTGGAGTCTCATGCGGAAAAACTCCTGGCTCGCGATGCCGAAACTTTGGCGTATGCGATCCATCACTCCTGCCAAACCAAGGCCGCCATCGTGGCGCGCGACGAGCGCGAGCAGGGAGATCGTGCACTCCTCAACTTCGGGCACACCTTCGGACATGCCATCGAGAGCGTGACTGGCTACTCGAGTTGGTTGCACGGCGAAGCCGTGGCGGCGGGGATGCTGATGGCGGCCTCGCTCTCCGAGCGCTGCGGATACCTCGCGGCAAGCGACGTCGCCCGAATCGCCCAACTGTTTCGACGTTTGGATTTGCGCACCGATGCTCGCGGTGAGCTGACGGCCGATGCAGCCCGCCTCGCGATGAGCGTGGACAAGAAAGTGAAAAACGGCCGCATCCGACTCATTTTGTTGCGCGGTATCGGCAAGGCGTTCGTGAGCGACGACTATCCCGGCGACGCGTTGACCGCGACGCTCGAGGCACATCTCTCATGACTGGTGCGTCCATGACTGGCGCGTCGCTACCGCAGACGAGCCGCGGCGCTCTCGCGCCGTGGGCCGCTCATGATGCGAACTCGAGAGGTCGTGTCTATCCGGAGCCGTCGCCGGAAATGCGGGGCGAGTTTCAGCGCGACCGCGATCGCATCGTGCACTCCAACGCCTTTCGACGCCTCGTTTATAAAACGCAGGTTTTCGTCAACCACGAGGGTGATCTTTATCGGACGCGACTGACGCACTCGATGGAGGTCGCGCAGATCGGGCGCACCATCGCCGGCGTGCTCGGATTGCACGAGACGCTCACCGAAGCCATCTGTCTTGCGCACGACCTCGGCCACACACCATTCGGACACGCCGGACAGGACGCACTCAACGAGTGCATGCGCGAGTACGGCGGATTCGAACACAACCTGCAGTCGCTGCGCGTCGTCGATCTACTCGAGGAGCGCTACGCGGATTTTCCCGGCCTCAATCTCACTTACGAAACGCGCGAGGGCATCCTCAAGCATTGTTCGCTCAACAACGCGCGACAACTCGGCGAGTTGGGCGAGCGATTCTTGCGTCGCGGACAGCCGAGTCTCGAGGCGCAGCTTGCGAATCTCGCCGATGCCATCGCGTATAACAACCACGATGTCGACGATGGGCTCCGGGCTGGGCTCGTCGAAATCGATGCTTTGCGCGAAGTGACGCTCTTCGGCCGCGAACATTCGGCCGTCATGGCTCGTTATCCCGAGCTTGCCGGGCGGCGAGTGATCCACGAGACCATTCGACGCATGATCAATCGCGTGGTGCGAGATGTCGTCGAGTCCAGCCGCAGTCGAATCCTCGACTCAGGCGTTCGCTCGATCGACGAGGTACGCACGCAGGCGGACCCGCTCATTACCATGAGCGATGCGGTCCGTGCCGAGCACATCGAGCTCAAGCGCTTTTTGAATGCCAACCTCTACCGACATCATCGCGTGCTCGGCATGACCGACAAGGCGCGCAAAGTGTTGCGCGAATTGTTCGAGGCGATGATGGGCGACATCGACTTGTTGCCGCGCGAGCACCGCGACGCGGCAGCGGCAGCCGAACAATCGGGCGGCAAAGCGGCGCGCGCGCGGGTCGTGGCCGATTATGTCGCGGGCATGACCGACCGCTATGCGATCGGCGAGCATCGACGACTCTTTACGCCCGCAGATCCGTTCTGAGCGATCGCGTCAGAGTGTCTGCGCTTCGTCGCGCAAGGCGCGACGCAGGATTTTTCCGACGTTGGTTTTCGGCAATTCGCTGCGGAAATAGATGTATCGCGGCACTTTGTAGCCGGTGAGTGCCCCGCGGCAGTGCTCGATGATCTGCTCCTCGGTGAGCTTGGGATCTTTTCGAACGACGAATAGCGCCACGGCCTCACCCGAACGTTCATCGTTCTTGGCGACGGCGGCCGCCTCGAGCACGCCCGGGTGTGTCACCGCGACGCTCTCGACTTCGTTCGGATAAACATTGAAACCGGACACATTGATCATGTCCTTCTTGCGATCTTCGATATAGACGAAACCACGCTGATCCATGCGACCGACGTCGCCGGTTCTCAGCCAGCCGTCGGGGAGCATGACCTTGGCGGTTTCTTCCGGTCGGTTGTAGTAGCCCTTCATCACCTGGGGACCGCGCACACAGATTTCGCCGACCTCTCCGACGGGAAGCATTTTGCCGTCGTCATCGGCGATGCCGATTTCGGTGGAGGAGATCGGCAGACCGATGGAGTCGTTGAAGTCGACGTCGATCGGGTTGATGCAGGCAGCAGGCGAGGTCTCCGTCAGGCCCCAGGCCTGCGTGAGAATGCAGCCGGTGACTTGCTTCCAGCGTTCGGCCACGGCGCGCTGAACGGCCATGCCACCCCCGAGCGTGCAGCGTAACTTGCTGAAATCGACCTGATCGAATCCCGGCGTGTTCAGCAATGCGTTGAACAAAGTATTCACGCCGGACATGTACGTGAACTTGTATTTTTTGAGCTCGGCCACGAAACCCGGGAAGTCGCGCGGGTTCGTGATGAGTACGTTCGTCCACCCCAACCTGAGGAAGAGGATGCAGTTCGCCGTGAGAGCGAAGATGTGATACAGCGGCAGCGCCGTGATGGCGATGCCCACTTCATCGCGCGGCAGTACTGCTTCGGTCCAGGCCGACGACTGGAGGACGTTGGAGACCATGTTGCCGTGGCTCAACATCGCGCCTTTCGAAACGCCGGTCGTACCGCCGGTGTATTGAAGGAATGCGAGATCATCGTGCGTCAGCGCGTGCCGCGTGAGCTCGAGACCTCGCCCTTCGCGAAGCGTGTCAGAGAAGCGCAGCGCCCCGGGAAGCTGGAAGGCTGGCACACCCTTGCGTACGCGACGTACCACGAAGTCGACGATGTTGCCCTTCGGGAAACCGAGCAGCTCACCGACGCTGGTGAGGATGACGGTGCGTACGCTCGTACGCTCGATCACTTCCTGTAATACGTGCGCAAAATTTTCGAGGATGACGATGGTCTCGGCGCCCGAGTCTCTGAGCTGATGCTCGAGCTCTCGCGCCGTGTAGAGCGGATTCGTATTGACGACCGTTCCGCCTGCTCGCAGGACGCCGAACAGGGCGATCGGATACTGCAGTACGTTCGGCATCATGATGGCGACGCGATCGCCTCGCTTGAGGCCCGTGCGATGCTGCAGCCAGGCTCCGAACGCTTTCGACTCTCGATCGAGATCGCCGTAGGTGATCTGCCGACCCATCTGGATGTAGGCCGGTCGATCGGCGAACTCCGTGAAGCACTGTTCGGCCATATGCGTGACCGAAGAGTAACGAGTGGGATCTATTTCGGCGGGTACGCCGACAGGGTAAGAAGACAACCAAATTTTAGACATGGCGAGACTTTAGCCTTTGCCCGGGGTGGGGCTCAACGACGAAGCATCGGTTTCAACACTGGCCAGACCGTGTCGAGCATGACGGGCTGGGCTTTTGCTGTGGGGTGGAGACCGTCGGACTGCATCATGCCGGGTGCGAGCGCGATTTTTTCCAGAAAGAAAGGCTCGAAGGGCAGACGATAGCGTCGAGCGAGATCGCTGAAGAGCTGTTCGAAGCCCTGCGAATACCTCGGTCCGTAATTGGGTGGGATCTTCATCCCGAGGAGTAGCACCTTCGCCCCGGAAGATTGAGAGGCTTGGATGATGCGCTCCAGATTTTGGCGCGAGGTTTCGAGGGGCAGGGCGCGCAGGCCGTCGTTGCCGCCAAGCTCGACGATGACGATCTTGGGGCGGTGAACCGACAACGCCCTCGGCAGGCGGGCAAGTCCGCCCGTGGTGGTTTCTCCGCTGACGCTGGCATTGATCACGCGGTATCCGTAACCTTGAGCCTTGAGTCGGCTTTGAAGCAAGGCTACCCAGCCCTCGTTGGAAGCCAGACCGTAACCCGCGCTGACGCTATCCCCCAGAACCAATATGGTGGGGCTGTCGTTGCGCGCCGTATTGCCATAGGACCATGCTGGCGCGATCGCGATCAGCAACGCCAAGACGAAGGAACGTTTCGTGACCAAAGATATCGTCCTCGAAGCCCGTGAACTGTCGAAAGAGGTTAGCAGCCCTGAAGGCAGACTCGCCATTGTGCAGAAGGTTTCCTTTTCGGTTCACTCGGGTGAGTCGGCAGCCATCGTCGGTGCCTCCGGCGCGGGCAAATCGACGCTGCTGGCATTGCTCGCCGGTCTCGACACGCCGACGTCGGGCAAGGTGCTTCTCGCCGGAGAAGACCTCACCACGCTCGATGAGGATGGCCGTGCACGCCTGCGCGCCGAGCGCGTGGGCTTCGTTTTCCAGTCTTTTCATCTCGTGCCGGCGCTCACGGCGCTCGAAAACGTGATGTTGCCGCTCGAGCTTGCAGGGCGTCCCGATGCAAAAACCGGGGCGCTCGAGGCCCTCGAGCGTGTCGGTTTGCGTGAGAGGGTCGGCCACTACCCAAGGCAGCTGTCTGGCGGCGAGCAACAGCGCGTGGCCATCGCCCGCGCATTCGTCGTGCGACCGGCCGTGCTCTTCGCCGACGAACCCACCGGAAATCTCGACACCGTCACCGGCGGTCGAATCGCCGATCTGCTCTTCGATTTGAAT
>JBIJCL010000071.1:0-8197 GCA_044344725.1 Steroidobacteraceae bacterium
TGCGCGTGCTTTTTCTCGCGCTAGGCATCGGCGCGGGCGCAGCCTTCGTCACCTTGCTTGTGTCGCTCGATCAATTGGCGCAGCGCTGGTCGCCGGCCGATCAGGGGCAGCGCGTGATCGCCGAAGTGCAGATCGACTCGCTGGTGCGACGCACGCACACAGGAATCGAATTCGACGCCGAGCTCGTCATCGAGTCACCCGTCTCGTTGCAGCGAACGCTTCGAGCACGGGTGAGTTGGAACGAGCCCCTCGCACCGCTGCCGCGGGCGGCCGAGCGGTGGCGCTTGTTGTTGCAGCTGAGTGTGCCGCGTGCCAACACCAACCCGGGAGGGTTCGACGAGCAACGAGAGTTCTTCCGCGATCGCGTGCACGCACGGGCGGTCGTCTTGCCGTTCGCAGGCAATCGGCAGATTGCGGCGCAACGCGCGGGGCTGCTGGCTTTGCGCGAGCAGATCGTCCGCCGCATTCGCGATGTGGTCGTCGATCGTGATGCCGCTGCGCTTTTTGCTGGGCTCGCGGTCGGTGCGACGGGCGAGGTGACTCGCGAGCAATGGCGGGTCTTCAGCGATACGGGCACGACGCATCTGGTGGCGATCTCGGGGATGCACGTCACGCTCTTCTGCTGGGTCGTGGCTGCGCTCGCTCGAAGATTTTGGGCGAGGACGCCGAACCTTGCGATGCGCATCGATCGCGAGACGTTTGCCGCGATGCTCGGTGTTCCGGCAGCGGCGGCCTATGCCGCGCTCGCCGGGTTCGGCATACCCGCGCAGCGCACCGTGGTCATGCTCGCCGTGTGGTGGATACTTCGACTCTCGGGTCGGGTGCATTCTGGTTTCGACGTATTGGGCTTCGCCGCCGTCGCTGTGCTCGCCATCGATCCCTTCGCGCCGCTGTCGTCGGGCTTTTGGCTCTCGTTCGTGGCCATGGCCACTCTGATCGCCGCGGGGGACTCGCAAGGCACGGGTTTGCGCGCGTGGTTCATCGATACGCTGCGTACCCAATGGCGCGTCAGCGTCGCCTTGCTGCCTATCACGATCCTGTGGTTCTCGAGCTTTTCGCTGGCCGGGCTACTCGTCAACTTCGCCGCCATCCCCGTGTTTTCTTTGATCTTGGTGCCGATCGCTTTGCTCGGGAGTCTGCTCGGTAGCCTCGCCGCTCCGCTTGCGAAACCCCTGTGGTGGATCGGGGAGCGCGCGCACGAGTGGCTCTGGCCCTTGCTCGTCGCGGTCGCGGCCCACCCTTATGCCGCGATCCAAGTGAGCCCCGCCGCGTGGGTACCGATGCTCGGCTTCGAGCGCCCGGCCGAGGGCGAAGTGATGTTGACGCTGCTCGATGCGGGCGAGGGGACCTCGCTCATCGTGCGCACGCGGCAGCATGCGCTCGTCTACGACACGGGTGAAAGCTATGCGAGCGAAGGGCGCTCTGCAGAGCGCCTGGTTGTTCCGGCGTTGCGGTCCTTCGGCGTTTCGAAGGTCGATCGATTGGTGCTCAGTGGTTCGCACGCGCAGCGCGCCGCGGGTGCGGCACGACTTTTAGCTTCCTTGCCCGTCGATCGCGTGATCGGTGGTGGTGGATGGCCGGGTGCACACCGGCGCGTGGAGGAGTGTTCGAGAGGCGAGAAGTGGGACTGGGACGGTGTCGAGTTCGAGTCGTTCGGACTGCCGAGAGGATCGTGTGCACTGCGCGTCGACTTCGGAGGTGATCCGTCGTTCCTGATCGCCGATCGCCTCGACGCTGCTGAGTCAGCCGAGCTTGCCGCGCAGGCAGAGGCCGCGGAGCGCAGGCTGCGATCGACCGTGATCGTCACGCCCCGTCGTGGCTCCGTCGCCGCCGTGAGCTCAGGGTTCGTCGAAGCGGTCGATGCGCAGTGGGTCATGGTTCCGGGTGGAAAATCAGATCCCGAGCGATTCGTACGCCTCGCGCGGCATTGGCGCGTCGATCCGTCCCGGGTGGTGTCGACGGCGGCGCAGGGCGCCGTCACCCTGCATCTGCGTCGAGGGCTCCCGCCGCGGTGGTTGCCGCATGTCCTCCTGCAGGGAGACCCCCTATGGCGGTATCATCCTCGGCCAGTTACGTCGGGGATCGCCGACGCCATGCAGGACATGCCCAGCCCTTGAGCCAACGGCCGGTCGAAATCGCCGACGCCTCCAAGGTATACCGCAGGTTGCTCGGGTACGCGCGGCCCCATCTCGGCATGTTCCTGATCGGCGTGCTGGGTATGGCGCTGTTCGCCGCGACCGACGCCGCGCTCGCCTATCTCGTGCAGCGTTTCTTGGGCGGGGCTTTCGTCGAGCCCGACCCGCGCATCATTTGGGCGATTCCGCTGGGCGCCATCGTGCTCTTCGTCGCCCGCGGTCTCGGCGACTACGTGTCGAATTATTTTCCGGGCTGGGTGGGGCGGCAGATCATCAAGGCGCTTCGGGCCGAACTCTTCGCTCACTACCTGCGTTTGCCCACGCGTCACTTCGAGGCGGCGACCTCGGGCGGGCTGCTCTCTCGGCTCACGTACAACATCGAGCTCGTCGCCGAGGCCACGACGAACGCCGTCACGGTGATGATTCGCGACACGCTTACCATCATCGCGCTCGTGGCGATGCTGATTTGGTACAACTGGCAACTCGCAGCACTGGTGCTCGTGTTGGCGCCGCCGATCTCGTGGTTGATCCAGCACATCAACCGCTCGTTCCGTCGCTACAGTGCGCGGATCCAGGCGTCGATGGGCGATGTCACTCGAGTGGCCAAAGAAGCGCTCGATGGGCACAAAGTCATCAAGAGCTTCAACGCCGAGCAGTACGAAGAGGCGATCTTCGCCGAGGCGAACGAGCGCAACCGACACAGCAACATGCGACTCATCGGCGCGCGTGCGCTCGCCAACCCGGTGGTGCAGATCATCGCTTCGTTCGGTCTCGCGGGCGTGTTGTTCGTGTCGATCCGTCAGGTCTTCAACGCGCAGATGCGGGTCGACGAGTTCATGGCTTTCCTCACGGCACTCTTGCTGCTCACGGCGCCGCTGCGTCGACTCGTGCAGGTGTTCGGCCCGCTGCAGCAGGGCATCGCGGCCGGTGCGAGCGTGTTCGAAGTGCTTGATACCCCCGTCGAGGATGTCGGTGGCACGCGAAACTTGGAGCGAGCCCGCGGAGAGATCGAGTTCCGCGACGTGAGTTTCAGTTACTCGAGTGCCCAGGGCGAAGTGCTCTCGAACGTGAGCTTCAAAGTTCAACCCGGACAGACGGTCGCGATCGTCGGCAAGTCGGGTAGCGGCAAGAGCACGCTCGCCAATTTACTGCCGCGTTTCATCGACCCCGAGTCGGGAAGCGTGCTGCTCGATGGCGTCGATCTGCGCGAGTACGTCCGCGCCGACGTACGCAAGCAAGTGAGTCTCGTCAGTCAGGAAGTCGTGCTCTTCGACGACAGCATCCGTCGCAACATCGCGTTCAACATCGCCGATGCGGCATCGCCTGCGATCGAGGAGGCTGCAACGGCCGCGTACGTGATGGACTTTGCGGCCGAGTTGCCTCAAGGCCTCGACACGCCGGTCGGTGAGCGTGGATCGCAGCTGTCGGGCGGGCAACGGCAACGTGTCTCGATCGCCCGGGCGCTCCTCAAAAACGCACCGGTGCTCGTGCTCGATGAGGCGACGAGTGCGCTCGACAACGAATCCGAGCGGCGCATTCAGGCGGCGCTTGCGACTTTGCGCCGCGGTCGCACGACGCTCGTGATTGCGCATCGTCTCTCGACCATCGAACAAGCCGATCTCATCGTGGTGTTGCACGAAGGGCGAGTCGTCGAGACGGGCACGCATGCCGAGCTCCTCGCGCGTAATGGCACTTACGCGCAGCTTCATCGGTTGCAGTTCGCTGTCTGATGTCTAGCGCCACCGCTCGATGGCTCGAAGGCGTGTGGTACGAAGGACGTGCCGGTGCGGCGCTGCTCGCGCCGCTCGCCGCCGTGTTCGCACTCGTCGCCGCAGTCCGCCGCTCGATGTTCCGCAGCGGATGGCGACGCGCTTACCGGCCGAAGGTGCCAGTCGTCGTGATCGGCAACCTCTCGGTGGGTGGTACGGGAAAAAGTCCGCTCGTCGCCGCGCTCGCTCGATCGCTGCGCAGCCGGGGTCTCAAGCCCGGCATCCTGACGCGCGGTTACGGCGGAGAGGTCCGTTCGCCGATTCGGGTCACGCGAGAATCGGATGCGAGAGAGGTCGGGGATGAGCCCGTCATGCTCGCGAGCTCGACGGGTGTCGAGGTGATCGTCTGCCCCGATCGAGCCACCGGCGCTCGCGCGCTCGAGGCGCTCGGGGTCGGGGTGATTCTTTGTGACGACGGTCTGCAGCACTACGCGCTGGCGCGTGACCTCGAGGTCGTCGTCATCGATGCGCGGCGTGGCCTCGGCAACGGTCGGCTCTTGCCCGCAGGCCCCTTGCGCGAATCGGCGCAACGACTCGACTCGGTCGACTGGGTGGTCATCAACGGGGCTGAGGCGAACGATGTGCCCGCGTGGCGAGGTCGGGTCGGCTCGCTCGTGATGCAGCTCGTCCCCGAGGCGGCGCGCAGCATCGCCGATCCGCTCGCGTGGCAAAGCATTGAGGGTTGGCGGGGGGAGCGGGCGCATGCCGTGGCCGGCATCGGCCATCCTGCGCGATTCTTTGACCTCTTGCGCGCGGCTGGAATCGAGCCGATCGAGCACGCCTTCGCCGATCATCACGCTTTCACGGCTGGCGATTTCGCCTTCGGTGACAACCTCCCGATTCTGATGACCTCGAAAGATGCCGTAAAATGCGCAGGCTTCGCCGACGCACGGTTCTGGGAGATTCCCGTGGCGACCCGGTTGTTGCCCGATGGTGCCCGCGGCCTCGTCGAAGCCATCGAGACTTTGTGCCTTGATTCAAAAAAATCGGAGTCCGCCTGACATGGACCATCGACTGCTCGACATCCTCGCGTGCCCGCTCTGCAAAGGGCCGCTCGTGCACCACCGCGAGCAGCAGGTGCTCGTATGTCGCGCCGATCGGCTCGCGTTTCCGATCAAGGACGGCATTCCGGTCATGCTCGAGGAAGAGGCCAAGGTGCTGACCGCCGATGATCCGCTACTCGCACGCTGAACGTTAGGGCGCGCATGTACCGCATCGTCATTCCCGCGCGTTACGCCTCGACACGGTTGCCGGGCAAGCCGCTGATTCCCCTTGCGGGAAAGCCGATGCTCGCCTGGGTGCACGAGCGTGCGCTCGCGTGCTCGGCCGATGAAGTCATCATCGCCACCGACGACGATCGCATTCAGGCCGTCGCGCAGTCTTTCGGGGCGAGTGTCGAGATGACGGCCGCCGAACACACGAGCGGTACCGATCGCATCGCCGAAGTCGCCGCGCGTCGCGGCTGGCTCGATCACGACGTCGTCGTCAATCTGCAAGGTGATGAGCCTTCGATGCCCGCCGAGCTTATCGAACAGGTGGCGATGCTGCTCATCGACCACTCGGGTGCCGACATCGCCACGCTCGCGACGCCGATCGAGCATCGCGACGAATACTTTGACCAAAATGCCGTGAAGGTCGTGACCGATCTGCAGGGTCGGGCGCTCTATTTCAGTCGTGCGCCGATCCCGTGGTTCCGCGATCAAGTGGGGCCCGATGGTCTCGATCTGCTGCCGACCGTGGCGAGGCGTCACCTCGGCATCTACGCTTATCGGGTCGGGGCGCTGCGTCGACTCGCCGCGCTCGCACCCACGCCACTCGAGCAAGTCGAAAAGCTCGAGCAGCTCAGGGCGCTCGCCCATGGGCTTTGCATACAGGTGGGCGAGGCGACGTGCCGGCCGGGGCCGGACGTCAATACGATCGACGATCTTGCGCGCGCCGCTGCCGCCCTCGAGCGGTCAGCGGGCACGCGCTAAAACGTTCTGCCTCAATAATCGTCGCGGCGGGTACCGCTGCCGAAACTCGAGTAGCGATCCGGCGGGCTCGACGACCACACGACCTTCTTCTCGCTCGACGCCGCCGTCTCGGCGGCAGACTGCGTCTGGGTCGGCGCTGCGGGCTGGCTCGGAGCTACCGTCTGGGTCGGCGCTGCTGGCGGAGCAGCGGCTTCGGCCTCGTCCGAGACCGCAGCAGGCGCTGCAGGAGGGGGTGCCGCAGCAGGCTCCGGGGCGCTGAGCCCCGTCCAGCTGATGCTCCCGGTGTTTTGCGGCGGCTGAGGCAGCTCGAAGGCGGCTGATGACTCGCTCGATCGCGAACCCTCCGCCGACTGATGAGCAGCCGGTGACGAGTCAACCGTATCGTCGCTCTCATCAGAGAAATCACCGGCCCCTGACTCGGAGCCCGAGACGGTATCGCCAGCGTTCGCGCCCGGCGGCAGATCACGCATGCCGCCGCCACGACGACCACGGCGACCACGGCGACGTCCACGACGTGCGCCACCCTCACGAGTGCCCTGAGCGCCGTCCGCGGCGGCCAAGCCCTCCGGAGCGCTCAGGTTCACGGCGTCGCCAGCTGCTTCAGTCGCGGGCGAGGGCGCGCTCGCGACGGGTACGTTGGCGTCTTGAGCAGGGGCGGGCGGGGCTGCGGCGCGTTCGGCCTCACGCGGACCGCGCTCTTGGCGATCACGACGACGACCGTCATCGCGACGCGACTCGTCTCTGCGACCTTCTTCTCGACGACCCTCTTCACGTCCGCGACGCTGTCCGTCGTCCTGACGTTCTCCGCGCCGCTCGTTCTGGGCGGCGGGCTTGCCGTCCTGCTGGGGTCGTCCTTGTCCACGATCACGGTTTCGATCGCGACCGCGGTCGCCGCGATCGTTGCGCTCACCGCCACGGGCCTCGCGCTCGTTTCGATCCCGGTCGCGACCACGACCGCCGCGATCGCGGTCTCGATCACGCCCGCGTCCACGGTCTTGGCGAGCCTCGCGTACGGGTTCGACCGGCGCGGGTGCGCCGAAGAGCCATCGCCACAGGCGCACGAAAATTCCGAGTTGCGGACCAGCGGCCGCGGTCGCCGTGGGCGCTGCAGCGACCGGAGCGGGCGCTTGCACCACGATGGGTGCCGGCGTGGTGGGCAAGAAGGTTGGTACTGCAGCAGGCTCTTGAGCGGCCTGCTTTTCGCGCGTGCCGGTGGCGTCGGGCACCTTGGCCGGCGTCGGCATCTGGTAGGAGAGGCGCTTGAACTCGGGCGTCTCGGACTCGTCGTCGCGCACGCGACGGATCGAATACTCCGGCGTGTCGATGTTGAGGTTTGGGATGACGATGAGTTCGACGTCGCTCTTGTCTTCGAGCGTGCGCAGCCACTCCCGCTTTTCGTTGATGAGGTACGTTGCGACCTCTACCGGAACTTCGACGATGACCTTCGAGGTGCGATCTTTACGTGCCTCCTCGCCGATCAGACGCAGGATGGCGAGCGCCATCGACTCGACGGTACGGATGCTGCCGATGCCTTGGCACCGCGGGCAGACCTCGTGGCTCGAGTCGCTGAGCGAGGGACGCAGTCGCTGACGCGACATTTCGAGCAAGCCAAAGCGCGACAGCCGACCGATCTGGATGCGCGCGCGGTCCATCTTCATGGCCTCACGCAGACGATCTTCGACAGCGCGCTGATTGCGCGGCTCTTCCATGTCGATGAAGTCGATGACGATCAGTCCGCCGATGTCGCGGATACGCAGCTGCCGTCCGATTTCGTCGGCCGCTTCCAAGTTGGTGTTGGTCGCCGTCGTCTCGATGTCGCCGCCGCGCGTGGCGCGTGCGGAGTTGATGTCGATGGAGACGAGCGCCTCGGTGTAGTCGATGACGATCGAACCGCCCGAGGGCAGCTGCACCTTGTGGGCGTAGGCCGATTCGATCTGGCTCTCGATCTGGTAGCGAGTGAAGAGCGGGATGTCGTCGGTGTACATCTTCAGGCGACGGCCACCTTCGGCCGGCATGAAGCGCTGCATGTATTCGGAGGCCACCGCGTGGGCATTCGGTTCGTCGACGAGGACTTCGCCGATGTCGTCGGAGAAGTAATCGCGCAGCGCTCGGGTGACCGGATCGCTCTCGCGGTAGACGAGCAGCGGCGAGGGCCGCTCGAGCACGGCTTTGACGATCTCGTCCCATTGGATCTTGAGGTTGTCGAGATCCCACTGCAGCTCTTCGGTGGCGCGACCGAGGCCGGCGGTACGCACGATGGCGCCCATGCCCGCAGGAATGACGAGGGCATCCATGATGCTCTTCATCTGATCGCGCTCTT
>JBIJCL010000075.1:0-8091 GCA_044344725.1 Steroidobacteraceae bacterium
ACTCAGAACACCTCAGGGAGCTTCAGCACCGGCAATCTCTCGAGCGACAAGACCTACACGCTCACTTGCACAGGCCTTAACGGTGAAGTCGAACAAACCGTAAAGGTGCAGGTGGTCGGAGCGCCGAAGGTGACGCTCACTGTATCGGACAACCTCGTCGCGCCGGGCGAGAGCGTGACGCTCAGCTGGACGGTCGAAGATGCGCAGAGCTGCTCGGCGAGTGGTAGTCCATTTACCGGATCAAAGAATCCTGCGGGCGCCAGCGAGACGCTGAGCAATCTCACCAAGGGTGCGAAGACGTTCAAGCTCACCTGTAAAGGCGGAGGTGGAACGACGTCCGCCGAAGCGAAGCTCGACGTCATCCCCCCGCCGACGCTCACGTTCAGCGCGAGCAAATCGCAGCTTGCAGAGAACACGGGTACGCAGCTCAGGTGGAAGGCGACCGATGCCACGAGCTGTCTCGCCTCAGGCGACTGGAGCGGCCCTCAAAACACGTCCGGCAGCTTCAACACCAACAATCTCACGAGCGACAAGACCTACACGCTCACCTGCACGGGTCTCAATGGGCGAGTTGAGCGGACAGTCAAGCTCGATGTTCTGCCCTCACCACGAGTGACGCTTTCGGTCTCCGAATCCGTGGTGCCGACGGGATCGAGCGTCACATTGAAGTGGTCGAGTGAGTTTGCATCGGGATGTACGGCGAGCGGCTCGCCCTTCACCGGTAACAAGCCGTTGTCTGGCGAGGAAGTACTCTCGAAGCTGACGGCCGGCGATAAGGTGTTCAAGTTGACCTGTCGCGGTGGCGGCGGCTCGATCGTTGCGGAACGACGCCTATCGGTGACGTCGAAGCCGACCATTGCGGAGTTTGGCATGAGCAAGATGGTGGTCCCGCTCGGGTCCACTGCAGTGCTGTCGTGGTCCGCGATCAACTCGACGCAGTGTGCGGCATCAGGAAGTTGGACAGGGACCCGCGACACTCGTGGTCAATTTTCTTACACGCCAAAATCTTCGGGTCGATTCGAGTTCGCCATCGAATGCCAAGGCGCAGGCGAGTCGGTCAAAAAAACCCTCACCGTCGCGGTGCCGCATGTACCGATGGCGACTTCCTATCAAAATAAGAATTCGATTCCTTTTGATCAGACTCAGATTCCGTTCCTCGGAGTCTTGGGTATCCCCCGCGAAGAGAACGAATGGGACCTCTCGGGTCAATCGATCACGATCGGTGACTTTTTCCAGGAAGGACGATTTTCCGCTTTCGTCTCGACGATGCGAGCGACAGGGCTCTATGGCATCAAGAATGTCCCCGATGTGCCGGGCAAGGCGTATTTTCTGGCGCAAGACGAGTCGGGTCGTTGGCGCGACAGAACGGCGGAACTGCTCTCCACCCCAGCAGATCGCGATACCTGCATCACGATCAATCAGGTGGTGACTGCGGATTTCAACAACGATAAGCGACCGGATATTTTCCTGGCGTGCGCGGGTCGTGCCCCGTGGAATCCGTTGCCGACGGGCGAGTCGGACATCACACATCCAAATTACGCTTCGATCCACCTCGCGAAGCCGGTTCTTTATCTAAGCTCTGGCGAGCGCGGATACAAGCGTGTTGAGCTTCCCGACCGTTGGAGCGTCAATAGCGCATCGGCCGCCGATATGAACGGCGACGGGAACATCGACATCACGATCGTCCATAACACCCAGTTCCCGCGCGAGGAGGACCGAACGCCATTCGTCCTGCTGGGGAACGGCGACGGCACGTTCAAGCGCGCTTTAGGTTTGCTGCCACTCACGAACGGCAGTGGCCGACCGACCGCATGGGATATCGGCGGGATCTCGTCCATTCACTTGGTTCCGATCGGAAACCGACTAGACATGCTGATGGTGGGTTCCCAATCAACGGCGTGGTTCCGCGGTGTTCCGGGCGCAAGCGGTCGGTTCGACACTCGAACGCGCCGCCTCATGCAGATGCCGATCTCGTCACGGACCGGAGATCGGTACGGTTGGCCGCCCGATGTGGTCTATGCCCACGACAGTTTTTATTTCGTCGCGGCGGCGTGCTTCGATGGAGGCTGTGATCACAACCTCGTTCGGACGGATCTCAAAACGCTCACCCCGGTGATCGTGCCGATACTCACGAACACTTATAACAACAACTACCGAACAACGATCTCGCAGGTGAAGCCTGCCATGGATGGCACGATCGTCGCGTATCACGGCGGCTGCTTTCCCGACAACCCCGGAATGTGCAGCATCCGAGTCCAGCCTGATATCGGGCAGTCGCTCGAGAAGCTAGAAACCCTGCGGTACATCGCAAGCCATGCAGACTTGATCGAGTCGATCGGTGATGACGTCGAAAAGGGGCGCGCGCACTACGAAAAGAACTCGGCTTCCGCCTCTCGAAAAATCACCTTCGATCCCTTGATCTACGTCGCCAGTAATCCCGATTTGATCGGTTTGCTGGGGACGGATTCCGAGAAGGCAGCACGCCACTACATCAATGTCGGATACCGCGAAGGCCGCCCGACGGCGGGATTCGACGCGTTGCGCTACATCGCAAGCCACGACGATTTGATCGAATCTTTTGGTCTCGACACGAGCGCCGCGACGCGAAACTACATCCTCTTCGGATTTGCGGAGGGTCGAAAGACCACATTCGATCCGCTTGCCTACATCGCGAGCTTCGCTGATCTCATTAAAGACCTCGGAGCGGATGCTTTGGCGGCGACAGAGCACTTCATTTTGAAGGGCTTCGATGAAGGCCGACGAATTTTGTTCGATGCGCTGGCCTACCTCGCAAGTTATGTCGATCTGATGGTGGAATTGGGGCTCGATGTGGTGGCTGCGGCGAAGCACTACATCGAGACGGGCTTTGAAGAGGGTCGGAAGGTGTTGTTCAGCGCCGCGGCGTATCTCGCCAACAACGCCGATGTTCGAGCCCGATTCGGGACGGACGTCATTGGCGCCACGCGCTTCTATATTTCATCGGCGTTTTCAGACAAGCCCCCGCTGACGCGCAATCCAGATTCACCGACCACCTGGTACGACGCTCACCGTTTCTTGGTGCAGACGAGTTTCGGACCCACCGAGGACGAAATCGCCCGCCTGCTTGCGATGGGATATGGGCCGCGCGGATACGAGCGCTGGATCGACGATCAAATCGCCAAGACTCCCTCCGCGACCCTGCCGGGACTCATTGCCCGGACGCCCGTTGATCGAAAGGGCATGGGGGCCTCGCAAATGATCGCGGATCGCGTGGATCTTTGGTTCCGAAACGTGATGCTGGGAGAGGATCAATTGCGACAGCGGGTCGCGTGGGCGCTCTCGCAAATCATGGTCGTCTCGGACAACGGTGCATTGCTCGAGTATCCGTACGCCGTGGCGGATTACCAGGATATGTTGAGCCGGAATGCCTTCGGTAATTTCAGGAAGTTGCTCGAGGATGTCACGCTGCATCCGGCGATGGGTCTGTACCTGTCGATGTACGGTAATCAGAAGGCTGTCGAAGGCACCAATCTTCGACCCGATGAGAACTATGCCCGCGAGATGATGCAGTTGTTCACGATCGGGCTCGTCGAACTCAACATCGACGGAACGGTCAAGCGCGACGCCTCGGGTCAGCCGATTCCGACCTACAACCAAGAGATCATCCGCGGATTCGCCCGGGTGTTCACGGGTTGGAAGGCCGAGTGTTTTTATTTCGTTCCGAGAGACCAGTGCTTCTACCGCTCCTACCTCGTGCCGTGGCCGAACGAGGACGGGTTCAATCAAGGGAAATCGATGATCGTCCACGAAGACTTTCATGAGCCCGGACCGAAACAATTACTCAATTATCAAGGCGTCTCCTTGTCGGGCGGAGTCATTCCTGCCAATCAAGGGGGTGTCAAAGATCTGCAACTCGCGCTCGACAACGTCTTCCATCATCCGAATGTGGGGCCGTTCATTTCGAAGCAGTTGATCCAGAAGTTGGTCACGAGCAATCCGTCTCCGGCATACGTCCGACGCGTAGCTGAGATCTTCAACAATGATGGAAGCGGAGTTCGCGGAAATCTCGAAGCGGTGATCAAGGCGATTCTCCTCGATCGTGAGGCGCGCGACCTCAGTGACAGCCCGACAGCCGGCAAGGTCAAAGAGCCACTCTTGAGACTGACCCAGCTTTGGCGGATTTACGCCGAGAGTATCCCCGATGGGAAATTCATCAACGGACCGATGTACTGGTTGGGTCAGAGCCCCGGTCAGTCGCCGTCCGTGTTCAATTTCTTCAGCCCGTTCTACGCGCCACCTGGGGAGATTTCGGAGCAGGGGCTATTGGCTCCAGAGCTCCAGCTCGCCAACGAAAATCTCCATACCCAGCTGAGCGGATTATTTTTCTCGCAAATCCAGTATCAAAACTCTCGCAGCAACTGGACCCGCGGCAACTCGATATTCATCGACATCGAGGAGGAGATGCGACTCGCCGACAACATCGAGCCGTTGATCGATCTCGTCGCCAAGAAGCTGCTGGGTTCCCCCGATGCGATGTCGCCCGCGTTGCGCGAGGAGACTCGTCGTCAGCTGCGTCGCTGGAAACCCGACCCGACCTATACCGACAACCAATACGGTTCGCGGTTGAGCCATCTCGACTTTTTCCGACAAGCCCGAACTGCGGATGCGATATTCCTCGTGACCGTTTCGCCGGAATACGCAGTACAGCGCTGACTTGCCGTATCAAAGGATATCGACCTCACCATGCACTTCCGCCGTCGACAATTTCTGAAAGCCGCTGCCGCGGGTGGTGTCGCCTATGCGCTCGGCCGTACGCCCGGCGTCAGCTTAGGTCAGATGAGCGGCGTCACGGGCTTCGCGGATTACAAGGCTCTCGTATGCTTGTTCCTCTTTGGCGGTAACGATTCGTGGAACATGCTCGTGCCGACGAGCTCCGGCGAGTACGAGGCGTATGCAAAGTCTCGAGGAGCCGGGACGCCGTCGAGTCTCGCCATAGAAAAGGAATCCCTCCTGTCGATTTCTTCGGGGTCGACGGAAGGTCAGTATGCCTTTGGCTTTCATCCCGCGATGCCTGAGATTCGCGATTTGTTCATGTCGGGTCGTGTGGCCGTGCTGCCGAATGTGGGCCCGCTCATCAAGCCGACGACCAAAGATCAGTATCAAAATGCCGAGCGACTCAACTTCGATCTGCCGCCACAGCTGTTTTCGCACAATGATCAGCAGGATCAATGGCACAGTTTGCGCGGGAAGGCTCTGCTGACATCGGGTTGGGCTGGCAGGGTGGCCGATGTGCTCGCCTCGCAAACGGGTGCGCAGCAGATGCCTCTCAATGTGTCTTTGTCCGGGCAGACCTTGTTTCAATCTTCTTTGACGGTCGATCCGTATGTGATGGGTTTCGACGGCGTCAACACGTTTCAAGGATTGACGGTCAATCCGGAGTTGGATCCGTACGGTTATCTCTACAGTCTCGGCCGTCGTCAGAGCGTCGAGAATGTTCTGGCCGCGACCCTGAGCGATCGAACCAATACCTATTACCATCGAGGCTACGCCAGAGTACAAGATCGCGCCCTGCGCTATGTCGATCGCATCAACAAAGCGTTGTCGGACGCCCGGGAGTTCAGTTCGCTGCCAGCGCCTGTCGAAAACCGCGGATCGCCGCTCAAGAGACAGTTGCGTACCGTTGCGAGAATGATTGCGAAACGAGCAGACCTGTCGATGTCCCGGCAGATTTTTTTCGTAGGGCTCGGCGGTTTCGACACGCACGATTTTCAACTCGTCGATCATCCAAAGTTGTTGAGAGAGATCAGCTCGGGTGTCAAAGCGTTCTTCGATGCGATGGCGGAAATCGGGATGAGCGAGCAAGTCACGCTTTTCACGCAGTCCGATTTCGCTCGTACGCTGACCTCGAATGGCGACGGCTCGGATCACGCATGGGGCGGCACGCAGATGGTGGTTGGCGGTGCCGTACGCGGCGGTCGCATCTATGGCGAATATCCACTTCTCGAGATGGGCGGGCCGTTGGAGATCGGCGGCGGGATCATGATCCCGACCATTTCCTCGGATCAGTATGCGGCGACGCTCGCCTCGTGGTTCGGGGTGTCGCCCTCTAATCTGCCGGCCGTCGCGCCGAACGTGGTCAACTTCTCAAGTCGGGATCTGGGATTCATGGTGTGAACCGTTTAACTATTTTCAGTGTTTTATCGGGTGCGGCGATCCTGACGACGCCGCACCTCGCGATGGCCCAAACCTCCCCGAAGCTGACGGTGTCGCCGTCATCGGTGAGCTTCTCGAGCACACCGAGCGGGACGACGAGTGCGCCGAAGGCGATCACGCTCAAGAACTCAGGCACTGGAACTCTGCAGATCTCGGCAGTCTCGGTCGGTGGTGATCAGGCTTCGGAGTTTTCGATCACGAGCGGTTGTAGCGAAGCGCTCGCAGCGAACGGCACCTGCACGATTTCTGTGACGTTCCGCCCGACGGCCGAAGGCGCTCGGGCGGCCTCACTGCTGATCAAGAGCAACGTCGCCGATCGGGCCATTAGTCTGAGGGGGACGGGTGCTGCGCCGCCGAAGCCCACACTTACCCTCTCGCCGACGAGCGTGTCGTTCTCGAGTACCGTGACGGGAACCTCGAGCGAGACGAAGACCGTCTCGGTCAGGAACACGGGCAAGGGGACTCTTCAGATCTCGACCATCACGGTGGTGGGCGCAAATCCGACGGACTTTGCGAGCACCAACACCTGCGGATCGCCGGTCGCCCCGGGCGGTGACTGCACGATCTCGGCGTCGTTCAGCCCTTCAGCGGCTGGAGCCCGATCGGCAACGATCGAGATCAAAGGTAACGTCGCGACCAAATCACTGAGTCTCCGCGGGACCGGGACGGCACCGCCTCAGCCGTCTGTCGCGTTATCGCCGTCCTCATTGAGTTTTTCCAAGCAGATCATCGGCACACGAAGCGCTGCCCGAGTGGTCACCGTGAAAAACACCGGAGCAGGAACTCTTCGGATATCGACGATAACAGTCGTCGGCGCGTCGGCTGATCAGTTCGAGTCCACCAACACCTGCGGTACGCCGTTGCAGAAAGACGGCACCTGCACCGTATCTGTCTTATTTCGTCCTTTCGCCGCGGGCACGTACGATGCGGCGATCGAAATAAAGAGCAACACCACGACGAAAAGTATTTCGGTGAAGGGCGTCGCAGTCAATCCGCCACCTCCGAAGTTGACGGTTAGCCCGAGCTCGCTCACGTTCACCACTCAGCCGGTCGGTACCCAAAGTAAGACACAGTCGCTCACATTGAAAAATACCGGGGGCTCGACCCTGCAGATTGCGACCATCTCGTTGTCAGGCACTCATAGATCCGATTATCTCGCCGTCAACGATTGTGGATCGCCGATCGCTCCCGGGGCGTCCTGCACCGTTGGGCTCTCCTTCGTTCCGCGAGGCGAGGGTTCTCGAGCGGCGATACTCGAAATCAAAGGCAATATCGATGCGAAGTCGATCACAGTTCGGGGAACGGGTGGCGCCGCTCCTGCGGCAGCGTCGTTGACGATCGATTCCGCGCCGTTGACGATCCGAGCCGGCGAGTCGCGATCCATATCCGTCACGATCAAAACCGCCGATGGGGTAAAAATCTTTGGGCGGACGCTGGTTTGGGAAAGTTCGGCGTCTAACGTGAGCTCCGATGATGTGGTGTCTGCGGTGAGTTACGACGGATTCGATGTGAAGACCGCTACGCTGACCGCAAGACTCGGGAACCTCAGCGCATCGACTACGGTTCGGGTCGTTCCGAAAGAAACGTTCAAGGGGTATCGCGTCGATCCGGCAGCGAAAACGCTCGGAAGCGCGTATTGGGAAAATACGACGGTACCTCTCGATCTCGTGCTTCGCGTTTTTCTTACGCGACAGAAAAACTTTGGACGGGATCCGCAGTATCAGTTTCAGTACTCGGGGTGGTCGGGATCTCTGACGGCCGGCGATTTCAATGCCGATGGCTTCATCGACGTATTTACCGCGGGATCGGCGTGCAACGGTTGGCAATCACGGCCGACATTCCTGATTTGGAATCCTGAAACCTGGCGGTTCGAAGAGAAGAACTTGTTCAATGATGGAA
>JBIJCL010000076.1:0-8085 GCA_044344725.1 Steroidobacteraceae bacterium
CTCGATCTTGTCGCTCGGCGAGGACTTCGCCTGGTACAACAAGCATCATCTCGTGCCGTTCGGAGAATTCTTTCCGGTTCCCGAAGCGATACGCCGATGGATGCGGCTCATGAATCTTCCGTACTCCGATTTCTCTCGTGGCGCCGCGTATCAGCCGCCGCTACAGATCGCAGGCCTCGCGCTCTCTGCGAGCATCTGCTACGAAGACGCCTATGCGAGTTCGCAAATCGTTTCGGCGCGCGAGTCGACGGCCCTCGTCAACGTCACGAACGACGCATGGTTCGGGCGCTCGACGGCGAGACATCAGCATTTGCAGATCTCTCGCATGCGCGCGATCGAGGCGCAGCGATTTCTCGTTCGCGCGGCGAACGACGGTATTTCTGCGGTCATCGGTCCGCGGGGGGAGTTCGTTGCGCGTGCGCCCGATTTCGAGGCCGTCGTCTTGCGTGCGACGATCACGCCGCGCAGCGGCGTCCCGCCTTACCTGCGATTCGGTAATCAGCCATTTCTGTTGATCGTCGTCTTCGGTTTGTTGGCTGCACTGTGGACGCATCGCCGCAGGCCCGCAGCGCCCTGAACTTTCACTCGTCCGGAGTGTCTAGGAGTCTCGTGTCCATGCACTGGGTTTTAACCATGTCCCGACGTCCCTTCGTCCGCCGCACGCTTGCGGCCGCGTTCGCCGTGCTCGTGTTCACGGCCTGCCAACCGAATAGTTCCAATGCCGAAAGCGCGGCACTGGCCACACTCGCGCAGGCGCCTGCGGCCGGTGCGGCCGTCGCCCCCGCGCCCGGCGTGGTGTTGCCGGACTTCGCCTCGCTCGTGCAGCAGCACGGTCCTGCGGTCGTCAACATCTCGACCAAGGGCAAGCGCATGCGCGCCGGCGTGCCTGGCCTGTCACCGAACGATCCATTCTTCGAGTTCTTCCGTCGCTTCGGTGTTCCGGGAGCGCCGGGTGGTCGCGGCGGTGCGCCCGGCGAGGGCGATGATGAAGGCATGCGTCGTCCGGGCGGCGAGGGTTCCGGTTTCATCGTCAGCAACGACGGATACATCCTCACCAACGCGCACGTCGTCGACGAAGCCGAAGAAGTGACGGTACGCCTCACCGACCGGCGCGAGTTCACGGCGCGTATCGTGGGCCTCGACAAGCCCACCGACGTCGCCGTACTCAAAATCGAAGCCAAAGATCTTCCCGTGGTGCGCATCGGGAATCCGGCCAAGTTGCGTCCGGGCGAGTGGGTGTTGGCGATCGGTTCGCCCTTCGGCTTCGACAATTCTGCGACGGCGGGCATCGTGAGTGCGACGGCGCGCGGGCTGCCTGGCGGTGATTCGAACTACGTCAATTTCATCCAGACCGATGTCGCGGTGAACCCGGGCAACTCGGGTGGGCCGCTTTTCAATCTCTCGGGTGAGGTCGTCGGTATCAATTCTCAGATCTACAGTCGCTCGGGCGGCTACATGGGAATTTCTTTTGCCATTCCCATCGATGTCGCCGTGAGCGTACGCGACCAGATCATCGCCAAGGGCCGCGTCAGCCGCGGCAAGATCGGCGTGTCGATCCAGCAGGTCGATGCCACGCTCGCCGAGAGTTTCGGTCTCGATCGACCGCGTGGTGCGCTCGTCGGCGGCGTCGAAGAAGACGGCCCGGCCAGCAAGGCGGGCTTGCGTCAGGGTGACATCATCCTGTCGGCCAACGGGCGTGTGATCGAGCGCTCCGAAGAATTGCCGACGATCATCGGTGCGATTCGTCCCGGCACCGAGGTGACGCTCGAAATCTGGCGTGACCGCGCCAAACGTACGGTGAAGATGCGTGTGGCCGAACTCGAGCCGCCGGGTCCCACGGTCGCCGATACCGGCAAGCCCGAGCAGACGAGCTCCGCCGATCGCTTAGGTCTCGTGGTTCGCGATCTCACCGCCGAGGAGCGCAGTCGCGGGTCTCGAGACTCGTCGGCGGACGATCAACGCGGTGCGCGCAGCCCGTTGCCCGAAGGCGTGCTCGTGGTCCGTGCGCAGGGTGTCGCCCGAGATGCGGGCGTGCAGCGTGGTGATTTCATCCTCAACGTCAACGGGCGTTCCGTCAAAACGACCAAAGAGTTCCGCGACGCCGTCGAGAAGGCCGGCAAGGCTGTGGCCTTGCTCGTACAGCGCGGCAATTCACAGATTTTCATCCCGGTTCGCGGGGAGTAAGTTCGCGGGCCTGACGCCGCCCCTTCGGGCCCTGACCCGACCGCCCCGGCGCTGCAGCGTCGGGCGCGGTCGTGTACCATCGCCGCTCGCCGAATAAGGCGGTTTCTCCCGATCAATCTGGCTACGGGCTTCCACATGGACGAGCGTTACGAGCCGGCCGCCGTCGAGCGGTCTGCGCAGCAATACTGGAACGAGGCGCGCAGTTTTGCCGCCACCGAAGATCCGTCCAAAGGAAAGTTCTACTGCCTGAGCATGTTCCCGTACCCGTCGGGTCGGTTGCACATGGGCCACGTCCGCAATTACACGATCGGCGATGTGCTGTCGCGGTTCGCGCGCATGCAGGGGCGCAACGTGCTGCAGCCCATGGGTTGGGACGCTTTCGGCTTGCCGGCGGAGAACGCCGCGATGGCCAATGGCGTGGCGCCGGCCAAATGGACGCGCGACAACATCGCGTACATGAAGAAGCAGTTGCAGGCACTCGGGTTCGCCCTCGATTGGGAACGCGAAGTGGCGACCTGCGATCCGTCGTACTACCGATGGAATCAGTGGCTCTTCTTGCGTATGCGCGAGAAGGGTATCGCCTACAAGAAAACGGGCGTGGTGAATTGGGATCCGATCGACCAGACCGTGCTCGCGAACGAGCAGGTCATCGACGGTCGCGGCTGGCGCACAGGCGCGCTCGTCGAGAAGCGCGAGATCCCGATGTACTACCTCAACATCACGGCCTACGCCGACGAACTGCTCGGCGACCTCTCGACCCTTGGTGGTTGGCCCGAGCGCGTCAAGGTGATGCAGGCGAACTGGATCGGTCGTAGCGAAGGTGCGGAGATCTCGTTCCCGCTCGCCGACGATGCGCGTTCGGCACTGCGGGCCGCCGGACAACAGGGCGATGCGCTCAAAGTATTCACGACGCGGGCGGACACGCTTTATGGCGTGACGTTCATGGCGATCGCTGCGGAGCATCCGCTCGCTCTGGCGGCGGGTGCTCGCGATCCTGAGCTTCAGGAGTTCATCGACGAGTGCCGTCGCGGCAGCACCATGGAGGCCGATGTCGCCACCGTGGAAAAGAAGGGGCGCCGTACCGGGCTGCACGTCCTGCATCCCTTCACCGGCAAGCCGGTCGAAGTGTGGGTCGCCAACTACGTGCTCATGGGCTACGGCGAGGGTGCCGTGATGGGCGTGCCCGCCCATGACGAGCGCGATTTCGAATTCGCTTCAAAGAATGGCCTCGACATCGTCACCGTGGTGCGCCCGCACCACGGATCATGGCAAAAGGTCGAAGCGCCGTGGCAGGCGTCCTACGGCGAGTACGGGATCACCGTCGATTCCGGTGAGTTCTCCGGACTCGAGTCGAAGGCCGCCGTCACGGCGATTGCCGCAGCCCTCGACAAAAAAGGCCTCGGTCGCAAGCGTGTGCAGTTTCGCTTGCGCGATTGGGGCATTTCTCGTCAGCGTTATTGGGGTTGCCCGATCCCGCTCATTCATTGTGAGCACTGCGGCGAAGTACCGGTACCCGATGAGCAGTTGCCCGTTGTGCTGCCCGAAGATCTCGTTCCGGATGGCAGCGGCAATCCGCTCGGCAAGACAGCTTCGTTTTGGAAGGTGGATTGCCCCACGTGCGGCAAGCCGGCGCGTCGCGAGACCGACACCATGGACACCTTCGTCGACTCGTCCTGGTATTTCCTGCGCTACGCGTCGGCCGACAACGACAAGGCGATGGTCGATGAACGGGTCAAATATTGGCTGCCGGTCGATCAATACATCGGTGGCATCGAGCACGCCATCCTGCATCTGCTCTACTCGAGATTCTGGACCAAGGTCATGCGTGACCTCGATCTCGTCACGGTGGGCGAACCGTTCGCCAATCTGCTCACGCAGGGTATGGTGCTGAACCACATCTACTCTCATCAGCCGGCAGAGGGTCGTCGCGCCTATTTCAACCCGCTCGAGGTCGACGAAGAAGAGCAAGACGGCGTCAAGCGCTGGTTTGCGACTCGCGCTGATGGCTCTCGACTCGAGGTGAACTACGACGGCCTCGGCACGATGTCGAAGTCGAAGAACAACGGCGTCGATCCGCAGAGCCTCGTCGAAAAATACGGGGCCGACACCGCCCGATTGTTCATGATGTTTGCGGCACCGCCCGAGCAGACGCTCGAATGGTCCGACGAAGGCGTGCAGGGTGCGTTCCGGTTCATCCGTCGACTGTGGACGGCGGTTTATCAGCACGTCAGCGGAGGCAGTGCGGTGGCCGTCGAGAAATCGGCGTTGAACGCGGCGCAAAAAGATCTCCGTCGCGCAGCGCATCAGGCCCTCGTCAAAGTGACCGACGACATCGGGCGTCGACGCACGTTCAACACCGCCGTGGCCGCGGTGATGGAACTGCTGAATGCGGTATCGAAATTCGATGATCGCAGCCCGCAGGGGCGTGCGGTCGTTCAGGAAGCGCTGGAGTTCGCCGTCATCGGCCTCTCGCCGATCGTCCCGCACGTGTGCCACGCGCTCTGGAAAGCGCTCGGACATGACGAGGCCATCATCGATGTCTCCTGGCCCACCGCTGATCCTGAAGCGCTCAGTCAAGACGCCCTGACCTTGGTGGTCCAGGTCAACGGCAAGCTGCGGGGCCAGATCACGGTGGCCGTCGATGCCGATGAAGCGACGATCCGGGCGGCTGCGCTCGCCGACGAGACCGTCAAGCGATTCATCGGTGACGCCACGCCAAAGAAAATCGTGGTCGTACCGCGCAAGCTCGTGAACGTGGTCGTGTGATGCGACCGGCGACACTCCTTCTGGCGGCCTTGATGGCGCTCGTCGCGGGTTGCGGGTTTCACTTGCAGGGTACGGTACCGATCGCTGGCGACCTGCAGCGCCTCACTTTGCAGGTCGCCGACGGCCAGAGTGATTTCGTGAGCGCGCTCCAAAGTAGTCTTCGCAGCGCAGGGGTCGACGTTACCCCGGGTAGCGAGACGGTGCTCGTGATCGAGCGCGACGAATTGCTCGAGCGGGTGGCCTCGGTCTCGGCGCGTAATCTGCCGCGTGAATACGAATTGACCTACGCCGTGCGGTTTTCGGTGAAGGTCCGAGGAGAGACTCGGATTGCGAATGAGCCCGTCCTGGTGACCCGCGACTTCAGTTTCGACGAGCGGCTCGCGCTCGCCAAAGAACGCGAGCGCGATCAGTTGCGCCAAACGCTGGCCGAAGAAGCGGCGTCGATCGTGCTGCAACGACTCTCCAGTTTGCGCTGAACGCGCTGCGGCGTCCGTGAGAACACTCGATGAGTCACTGCGTACCGCTCTGACCGCGCTGCTCGAATCCTATGGACTCGAGATTCGAGACGTAGCATCCGGTGAGACGATCCCGGGATCTTACTGGGGTGATAGCGAGGCCGGTCTCGTCGGTTCCACGCTTTATCTTCGATCCGACACGCCCCTGCATTCCGCATTGCATGAGGCGGCTCATTTCGTTTGCATGGATGAGGCGCGACGTCGAAGTCTCGACCGTGACGCGGGCGGCGACGTGCTCGAAGAAAACGCCGTCTGCTACCTGCAAATTCTTTGGGGTGAGTGCCTTCCGCAGGTGGGGGCCGAGACGGTCATGGCCGACATGGACGAGTGGGGCTATACGTTCAGGCTCGGCTCCGCGGCGCGCTGGTTTCGGGAAGATGCCGAAGATGCGCGTCGCTGGCTGCAATCTCGCGGCCTGCTCGACGCCGTCGGCGCGTTACGGCTCGGTCAGCGAGTGGCGTAACGATCGGTCGCGGCGACGAGCTCGCTCAAGATGCCGGGCTCGAAGGCCGAGTGTCCGGCATCGGCGATGATGCGCAGGTCTGCTTCGGGCCAGGCGCGATGGAGGTCCCAGGCGCTTTTCATGGGGCAGACCACGTCGTATCGACCTTGAACGATGGTGCAAGGCAGATGACGAATCTTGGGGACGTCATCGAGTAGCTGCGACGGTGTGCGCAGGAACCCTCCGTTGATGAAGTAGTGGCACTCGATGCGAGCAAAAGCATCGGCGACTTCATCCTCCTCGAACTTGGCGACGTAGTCGGGGTTGAGGCGAAGGAAGCTCGTGGCGCCTTCCCAAACGGACCACGCACGCGCCGCCTCGCGACGCACCTTGGGGTCGTCGCTCGTCAACCGACGATAGTAGGCCTGCATAAGCTCGCCACGTTCCGCGGGCGGAATAGGCTTGACGAATTCTTCGTAGAGATCCGGATAGAGCGCCCCGGTGCCGTCCGGCGTTTCGTAGAACCAGCGAAACTCCCACGGCCTGACGAGGAAGATGCCGCGCAGCACGAGTTCGGTGACGCGCTGGGGGTGGCTTTGCGCGTAGGCGAGCGCGAGCGTCGAGCCCCATGAGCCTCCGAAAACCTGCCATCGCTCGATGCCGAGATGCTCCCGCAGGCGTTCGATGTCGGAGACGAGATGCCAGGTGGTGTTGTCGACGAGGCTGGCGTAGGGCCGACTCTTGCCGCAGCCACGCTGATCAAAGATCACGATGCGATAGCGAGTCGGATCAAAGAAACGCCGCATGCGCGCATCCGTGCCGCCGCCGGGGCCTCCGTGCAAGAAGACGACGGGCTTGCCGGCGGGATTGCCGCTTTCTTCCCAATAAATCTCGTGCAGATCGGAGACGCGCAGCCATCCGCTGCGGTGGGTATCGATGGCGGGGTAGAGTTCGCGAAGCATGGGGGCTCTTCCTCGTGGACGCTGCGGGCTGATGGAAGCGGCGGGCGGGTCGGCGCTCGGGCGTTCGGCGCTAGGGATCAGGCGCGGCTGATCATGGGGCCGAGCGGCGCGCCGCCGACCAAATGGACGTGGAGGTGGTAAACCTCCTGCCCGCCATCACCGTTGCAGTTGATGATCAGGCGATAACCGCTCTCGGCGATGCCTTCTCGCTTGGCGAGGTCGCGGGCCACGGTAAACATGTGACCGATCAAAGCTTCGTCGCCGTCGGCGATGTCGTTCGCAGTCGGGATGGGTTTGTTCGGCACGATCAGAATGTGTACCGGCGCGCGCGGATGGATGTCGCGGAAAGCCGTGACCCGATCGTCTTGATGGACGATGTCACCGGGAATCCGTCGCGCGATGATTTTTTCGAACAGCGTGGGCATGGCGTCAGTATTTGTAGATCTCGACCTTCGAGCCGTCGAGCTGGTAGGCCGAGGCACCGAGGCGAGTGGTCTTGTTGGTGGTCTTCATTCGGCCCGTGATCCAATACGCTTCGTAAATCGAGTCGAGCGCCACCCCTTTGCTCATTCGCACGTAGACGATTTGATTGGGCGGTGGGGGTGGCACGTGGATGCAGGCGCCGAAGTAGGGTACGAGGAAGAACTCGGATACGAGCCCGTCCTTGCCGATGTCGAGCGGGACGATGAACCCCGGAATCTTCACGTTGCTGCCATCGAGCGCTTTGTTGACGGAGAAATCCATCACCTGTTGGGCGGCCATGCCGCCCTCGCCGAGATAATCGTGCGCCGCGGGCGGCGGTCCTGCCGCAAAACGCGAACGTGCATCGGGAGGCAGTAGCTCATCCCAATCGATCTCGCGCGCGACACCGGCGGGTGTGGCGGGCTTCTTGGCCCGCTCGGGGACGAGCGTGCCGACGGCAGGTGGCGTGATGCCCTGCGCCTCACCGTGGCTGCCGAGCAGCATCGCCGAAACGAGGAGAGACAGAAAAATCTTTGACTGGGTCATGAGAGCCTTGTAGTGGTCGTTTCAAACACGGATGGTCAAGCCATCGCTCAGGGTATTCCGATAGGCGCGCCAAGCGGGCAACGCACCCATCAGCAGCGCGGTGCCGATGATGGTACCGAGGATGGCTAAATCGTAGCCCGTCAGACCACCGGGATCGAGAAAGATTCCGAAACGCTTTTCGAGCAGTGGTCGTGCCGCGAAGATCAGC
>JBIJCL010000078.1:0-7995 GCA_044344725.1 Steroidobacteraceae bacterium
CTCGACAGCTACGATCAGCTACCCGACCTCATGAAGAAGACCATCGAATCGGACTACCCGGAGTATCGGACGCCCCCGGAAGGCTCCGACACTCGGGACAATGAGACCAGCTGGACCTACTTCAAGAAAAAGGTTGAGCCGACGACACCGGTCAGGAAGTAGGCACTTTGGCCCCGTTGTCTTGTCGCCGAGTCCGGTAGTAGCATCGGCTCATCGGTCAACCGGTCAAAGATAGAGAGACGGTCGAATGACAACGATATACGTGGGCAATCTACCCTTTTCGGCGAACGAGGCTGACGTGCGAGTGCTCTTTGAGCGTTACGGCAAGGTCGACTCGGTGAAACTCATCAACGATCGCGAGACGGGTCGTCCGCGAGGCTTCGGCTTCGTGGACATGCCCGCCTCCGAGGCCCAGGCTGCCATCGCGGGGCTCAACGGATATGACATGAACGGCCGCGCCCTGCGCATCAACGAAGCGCAGGAGCGTGCGCCGCGTCCAGGCGGTGGTGGCGGCGGCTTCCGCCGCTGATCCACCGACGGCGGGCGCTCGACGTCCGGAACACCTCATGGCCCGACGTTATCGCGCCCAACCCCGTCAAAAAATAGCACTGCGGCTACCCATTCCGCAGCGCAGCAAGCTATCGCCCGATCTGCGCAAATACTTTTCGATTTGCGACGAGAAAATCGGTTTCTTGCCGAACGTGCTCGAGGTCTACAGCTTCGACGAAACGAAGCTGCGTGCGTTCATCGCGATGTACAACGACCTGATGCTCGGCGACTCCAAGCTCACCATGCTCGAGCGCGAGATGATCGCCGTGGTCGTCTCTTCGGCGAATCGTTGCTACTACTGCCTCACCGCACACGGACAAGCGCTGCGCGAAATGTCGGGCGATCCCTCGCTAGGCGAGGCGCTCGTCATGAACTACCGAATCGCAAAAATCACCAAAAAGCAGCGCGCGATGCTCGACTTCGCGCACCAGCTCACGGTGTCACCCGCCGAGACGGGTGCCGCCGAGCGTGCAGCGTTGCGACGCGCCGGATTCAAAGACCGGGAAATCTGGGACATCATCGCCGTCACCGGTTTTTTCAACATGACCAATCGAGTCGCGGCCGCCACCGACATGATGCCGAACGAAGAATATCTCGCGCGCTCGCGCTGAAGCCGAAGTCGGCCAGAGGAATCATCGATGCTGCTCTCTTCTCGCGAGGTGTTCCGCGGACGGATCGCCCGACTCACCGTGGACACCGTCACCCTGCCGAACGGACACACGGCAGAGCTCGAAATCCTCCACCACCCTGGAGGCGCTGCAGCCGTCGCAATCGACCGCGAAGGCCGTGTCTGCCTGCTGCATCAATTTCGGCACGCAGCGGGAGGACCTGTGTGGGAGCTACCCGCCGGGCGCCTCGAACCTGGCGAACCTCCCATCGACACCATCCGGCGCGAACTCATCGAAGAGGCCGGCCTACGCGCCGCGCAGGTCGTGCCGCTCGGCGAGTCGCTGAGCTCTCCGGGCATTTTCACCGAGCGCATCCACCTTTTTCTCGCCACCGACCTCACTCCCGTCCCCGATGCCCGTGAGGCCGCCGAGGTCTTCGACGTACACTGGGTCCCGCTCGACGAGGCCGTCCGACGCGCCCTCGAAGGCGAGATCGACGACTCCAAAACCGTCATCGGTCTGCTGCGGGCGCGACACGAATTGGAGAAACAATCATGAAAGCCTTACTCAGTGAACTCCCCGGCGGCCCCGACACCCTCGTTCTGCGCGATGTGCCCGAGCCCTCGCCCGGTCGCGGCCAGGTACGCATCGCCATCCGCTTTTGCGGCATCAACTACCCCGATGCCCTCGTCATCGAAGACAAATACCAAATTCGTCCGCCCCGCCCCTTCGCGCCCGGCTTCGAAATTTCGGGGGTCGTCGATGCCGTCGGCGAGGGTGTCACGACGCTCAAGCCAGGGGATGCCGTGATCGCGGCCGCCCTGGGCGGTGGTCTTGCCGAAAAGGCCGTCACCGATGCGCGCGCCTGCATCCCGATTCCCGAGGGAATGCCCTTCGACGTCGCGGCAGGTCTGATCTTCACGTACGGCACTTCGTACCACGCACTCAAAGATCGAGGTGAGTTACGCGCCGGCGAGACGCTGCTCGTGCTCGGGGCAGCGGGAGGCGTTGGCCTCGCCGCCGTGGAACTCGGCAAGGCGATGGGCGCACGCGTCATCGCCGCCGTCTCGAGCGAGACCAAAGCGGCGGTCGCTCGCGAGCATGGCGCCGATCAGGTGGTGATTTATCCGCGCGAGGGCATCGATCCCAAGACACTTGCGGCACAGTTCAAGGAAGCCTGTGGTCCGAAAGGTGCGGATGTCATCTACGACCCTGTGGGCGGCGACTATGCCGAGCCCGCGCTGCGTACTGCCGCCTGGAAAGGACGATACCTCGTCATCGGCTTTCCGGCCGGTATCCCGAAGATTCCACTCAATCTCCCGCTACTCAAGGGGTGCGACATCCGCGGCGTCTTTTGGGGTGCATTCCGCGAACAAGAGCCCGCGCGTGATGCCGACAACGTCCGCGAATTGATCTCGCTCTATCTCGCTGGTCGTTTACGACCAAAAATTTCCGATCGCTTCCCATTGCCACAGGGTGGAGAGGCTATCAAAAAATTGTTGCGGCGGGAGGCCGTGGGCAAGATCGTGGTGGCATGTACAGCCTGATGTTTCTGCTTTTCGCGATCGCACAGGCGGCTCTGTTCGTCTGGGCGGTCAAGCTTTGGCGCGAGACTCGCGTCAATGCCCTCGCAGTCATCTTGGTTCCGCAGTTTTTTCTGATCTGGGACAACCTGCGCGTCGCCTCCGGCATCGTCATCGGCTTCGGTGAACCGCTCTACTGGCTCACTTGGCCCGCCTTCTGGGCGCACTGGCTCACCGGTTGCTGGCTCATCATCGCCAGCGGCTCCATCTTGAGACTCGCAGGTTTCGAGTTCGCCCAAACGCGTATCGCCATGGGCGCCTTCTGCGCCGTGGCGGCGGCGCTCATGCTGCACGACCTGCCGCTCTTCTGGACCAAAGAAATCTATCCGGTCTGCGAGTTCGACCTCATCCGCTACAGCGGGTCGGTCACCGAAGCCAACCGCTGCTCACCCGACCAAGCGCTCGTCAAAGGCGAGTTTCCGCTCGCTCCGGTCATCACCTGCTTCATCGTCATCGGCACCGGAATCGCGCTGTGGATCCGCAAAGGAATTCCCTGGATGGCCGTCGGCGGCACCGTAATGCTGCTCACCGCGGCCGTACCTGCACTCAACCGTCACCGACTCGACAACCTCGGCGAGGTGTTCATCAAAGGCGGCACAATCCTCGCGGTGTGGTTTCTCATCCGCAAAGCTGGCGCGCAAGCGCCTCGAGATCAGGCACCTCGAGGTCAGGCGGCGCACCAAACTCCGGCGACCAGCTGATCCCTCGTCGATTCACCCACGCGGTGCGGCAACCGACCGCCGCGGCTCCCGCGATGTCGTTCTCAGGATGATCTCCCACGTGTAGCAGTTGCGAGGGCTGCACGCCGAGTCGTCGGGCGAGCGTTTCGAATACGACGGGATGCGGTTTCGCGCAGCCGACGGACTCGGCGTTGAGACTCAACTCGAAGTGATCGCCGATCCCGATGCGGCGCACGCACGCGTTGCCATTCGAAAACGTCGCGAGCCGAAACCGCGCGCCGAGTCGCTCGAGGGCAGATGGCACGTCTGAAAAGAGCTCTACTTCGTGACGCGCCTCGATGAACACCTCGAATGCGCGGTCGCCGATCGCGGCATCGTGCCCATGGCGCACCGCGAGTCGGCGGAGCGCTTCGGTACGCAGCCAAGTCATGTCATGGGCGCGATCGGGCTGATCGGCCGCCAAGGCGCGGCGCGTATCGAGTAGGTCATCCGGGGCGATTCGGGCAGCGAGCGCCGGGTGCTCGGCTTCGAGAAACGCCCGCATACGAGCCTCGGCACGAACGAGCACGGGCTGCACCGCCCAAAAGGTATCGTCGAGGTCGAAGCAGATGGCGAGGGGGAGGTCGGACATTCAGAGTCGGCGTTGCCGCTCGTCTACAATGGGGCATCGCTTTTTACAGGCCCCTGATGCGGAGCACAACCATGACGTCCCCGAACCTCGCCTCGATCGTCGCCCTCACTCTGGCTCTGGCTGTCGGCGCAGACCGCAGTCTCGCCGCGCCGTTCACGGCCCAAGATCTCAACACCCTCGCCCGCGTCTCCGACCCCCAAGTGTCCCCGAATGGGCGGCACGTGGCCTACACCCTGCGCGAAGCGGATCTCGAGGCGAATCGCGGTCGTACCGATCTCTGGCTCGCAGAACTCTCGAGCACCGGTCTCGCAAAGACGCGTCGACTCACCCAACATCCTGCCTCGGACAGCAGCGCTCGCTGGGCCCCGGACGGCTCGGGTCTCTTTTTCCTCTCGAGCCGCAGCGGCTCGTCTCAGGTTTGGCACATCAGCCTCGCGGGCGGCGAAGCCCAGCAAGTGACGAGCCTGCCGCTCGACGTCGGCTCCTTCGAAGTCTCGCCCAAAGGCGATCGCCTCGCGGTCTCGATGGAGGTTTATCCCGACTGCGCCGATCTCAAATGCACCACCGATCGTCAGGCCGCTCAGTCAAAGAAAAAGGCCAGCGCTCGCGTCTACGACCAGTTGTTCGTGCGACATTGGGACACCTGGAAAGACGGTACGCGATCGGCTCTTTTCACACTGACGCTCGGAACCGACCTGAAGGCGACCGATCCCATCAACGTCTCGGGCAAAGTACAGGGGGATGTTCCCTCCAAGCCCTTCGGCGGCGATGAAGACTACGCCTTCAGCCCCGACGGCTCGCGCATCGTTTTCAGCGCGAGACTCGCTGATCGAACCGAGTCCTGGTCGACCAACTTCGATCTCTATGACGTGCCGGCCGACGGCTCGGCCGATCCTCGCAACCTCACGGCCGACAATCCGGCCTGGGATGCCCAACCGGTGTTCCTCGCCAACGGCGATCTCGCGTGGATCGCGATGGCGCGCCCCGGTTTCGAGGCCGACCGCTTCGTCATCAAACTCCGCAGCGCCAAGGACGGACGCGTGCGCGCCCTCACGCAAGACTGGGATCGTTCGGTCGGCACCCTGATCGCCAACCACGATCGAACCGCCCTGCTCGCCATCGCCGACGACATCGGTCAGACGGCGCTCTTCCAGATCGACCCTGCCACAGGGCGTCGCACATCACTCGTGACCTCGGGGCAGGTGCAGGGCGTCTCCGCAGGTCCGAACGGTCCCATCGTCGCGTGGGCCGCACTCGACTCTCCGCCCGATCTGCATTGGGTACGTCCGCGCGGGGCTCTGCAGCGCGTGACCGCGGTTAACGCCGCTGCGCTCGCCGACAAAGAATTCGCCGCCTTCGAGCAGTTCTCGTTCGCCGGAGCGAACGACCAGAAAGTCTACGGCTACGTCATGAAGCCTCAGGGCTGGCAATCGGGTCAAAAATATCCGATCGCCTTCATCGTGCATGGTGGACCGCAGGTCAGTTTCGCCAACCAGTGGTCCTGGCGCTGGAACGCTCAGGTCTATGCGGGCGCGGGCTACGGTGTGGTATTCATCGACTTCCACGGTTCGCCGGGCTACGGCCAGGCCTTCACCGACTCGATCAGTCAGGACTGGGGTGGCAAACCCCTCGTCGATCTTCAGAAAGGCCTCGACGCCGCCCTCGCCCGATACGACTGGCTCGACGGCTCACGCGCGTGCTCCCTTGGCGCGTCGTACGGTGGCTTCATGCAGAACTGGATCGCCGGCAATTGGTCGGACCGGTTCAAGTGCATCGTCAACCACGCCGGAATCTTTGACCAGCGGACCATGTACTACACCACCGAGGAGCTCTGGTTCACCGAGTGGGAAAACGGTGGGCCGTATTACGTGACGCCCAAGATCCACGAGAAGTTCAACCCGGCCGATTACGTCACGAAATGGAAAACACCCATGCTCGTGACCCACGGCGCCCTCGACTACCGCGTGCCCTACTCGCAGGGCCTCGCGACCTTCACTGCCCTGCAGCGTCAGGGCATCGAGAGCCGACTCGTCTTCTTCCCCGACGAGAACCACTGGATCCTGAAGCCCGCCAACAACATCCAGTGGCACGACGAAGTGCTCGGCTGGCTCGATCGTCACCTCAAGAAATAACGATCGACACTCGCTGCTGCGCGGGCGGGGAAGCGGAATTCAACCGTACCCCGCCCGCCACTCGGCCTTGTAGGCGATGCCGAGCGTGATGAGGCGATTGAGCAGGTCCTGATAGCCGATGCCGGCGGTGAGCGCAGACTGCGCGAAGTCCTCACCTTCGCCGATGTTCGGGTTGGCGTTCGCCTCCAGCACGAACACCTCGCCGTTGTCGCGAACACGAAAATCCATGCGCGCGTAACCGGAGAGCCCGAGTGCTCGATAGATTCGCCGCGACAGACGATCGAGCGTCGCCTCGACCGCCGGAGGCAGATCGTTGGCGGAACGCCAATCGATTCCGTACTTCTCCTGGTATTTTCGATCCCACTTTATCTTGCGCGTCGCGATGGTCGCATGGTTCCCGGGCAACGATCCGAAATGCAGTTCGCGTACCGGCAATCGCGTCAGGCGTTCGTTGCCGAGTACACCCACGTAGACCTCACGTCCCGCGATGTACTCCTCGACCAGCGCATCGGTACCCACTTGGTCGTGGATGAACGCGACGCGCTCCTTGAGGTGTGCGGCATCTTCGACGACCGAGGCCTGTGCAATACCGAGAGACGCATCTTCCGTCGCCGATTTGACGAAGAGCGGATACCGCATCTTGTTGGGCGGCCTGAATTTTATTCCCTTGCGCAGCAACGCGAACTGCGGTGTCGGAATGCGGTGATACGACAACAGCTGTTTCGCGAGCGGTTTATCCCGCGAGAGCAGCAAGCCGCGAGGATTACAGCCCGTATACGGCTGTCGCATCAGCTCGAGGAACGCGACGACATGTTGGTCGTAGGTGACGATGCCATTGAATTCTTCGAGCAAATTGAAAACGATGTCGGGTTTCCAATCGGAGATCGCGGCACGCAACTCGGTCAGGCTGTCGAGCACCCCCAACACACGCACTTCGTGCCCCGCCTGACGAAGCGTCCGGATGACGTCGTACTCCGTCCGCCACTCCGACATCTGATCTTCGGTCAAGCCCGATACGTCCTCGGGCGGAACCAGCGTCTCGTGCACCACTACCAAAACTTTGAGCTGCTTCATAACGTGAACTGCATCGTCTCCCCACTCAGGGCGGCTTTCGCCAACCTGCGAATCGTCAGCTCGGCCGCGGCGCGACGCTCTCTCGCAGAACCTCGCAGCCACAACCGGCGCTCGCGCGCACGCTCGATGGCGAACTGCACGAGTTGCTCGGCACCATAACGGTCGATGGCGCTCTGCGCCATCGCATGCTGGATCAAATCAGACCGCATGGCGCGAAGGCAACTGTCGGCACGGCGATGACGATGATGCGGACCACGCGGCCTGACTTTGGACAGCCCGCGATCGAGCGTTCGATCGATCATCGAAAAGTCGCAGTCGACACGACGCTGCAAATGGCGCCGATAGTAATCACGCAATGCAAGATCGTTTGCGGCAACCGGATCGATACGGCTCGCCGTACGAACGACCGGGCGGCGTCCGCGGATGCTCTTCATCAATTCATCCATCGCCTCGAGCTTGGCGAGCGCAGGCGTACCGGCGTAACGGTGCCGCCAGTTTGAGCGCGGAGCCAACCAGACCGCAAAAGTCTCGGCGAAGTCCTCTGCCGGATGTGCTTGGGCATACCAGCCGTCGAGGTGGGTGACGAATTCGCCACTCGAAGGATCTGCGACATAACGCGTCGGATACGGAAGAGCAGCGGATCCGAAAGTCTCGCGCCAAAGCTTTCGTCGACGGAGTCGGAACGCTGTGTCGACGACATGCCCCGCCTCGTGACGCAAAATACGCATCAAGCCCTCG
>JBIJCL010000166.1:0-4792 GCA_044344725.1 Steroidobacteraceae bacterium
CGATGCCACGGTCGTCGTGGGTACGGTCATCGATCCCTCGCTCACCGACGAACTGCGTGTCACGGTGGTCGCCACGGGCCTCGCGCGCTCGCAGTCGCAGATGGCGGCAACGCGCGGTGCAACAAGCTCGAGCAGCGTGCGAGCCGCACCGGTTCGCGCCGCGTTCGATGCGCCCCGTGTCGGTCGTCGACCGGTGGTCGTGTCCTCCGACTACAGCAAACTCGACGTGCCGGCCTATGAGCGTCTGAAGGCTGCAGCGGGCGATGGTTTGCGCCACGAGCCCGAGGCCGTCGAGGACATCCTCGACATTCCGGCCTTCCTGCGTCGTCAGGCCGACTGACGGTCGGTTTGCGGTACACTCGCCGCCTTCGATGACTCCCCCGGCATGCCGCCTTCAGGCGGCATGCCTTGGGGCAGTCGGGGGAAACGATGGTCGGTCAACGCACTTTAAAAAACGTCATCCGCGCGAGCGGTGTGGGTCTGCACACCGGTAAGCGCATCCTCATGACCATCCGCCCGGCGGCGCCGGATACGGGCATCGTCTTTCGACGCACCGATCTCTCCGTTCCCGTCGACATCCCAGCTCGAGCGGGTAACGTCGGCGAAACCACTCTCGGCACCTCGCTTGTCAAGGGCGAGGTTCGCGTGTCGACGGTCGAGCATTTGCTGTCGGCCTTTGCCGGTCTCGGTATCGACAATGCGCTCGTCGAGATCAGTGGTCCCGAGGTTCCCATCATGGATGGCAGCGCGGGCCCCTTCGTGTTCTTGTTGCAGTCGGCGGGTCTCGAGCAGCAGCGCACGCCGAAGCGTTTCGTTCGCATCCGCAAGTCCGTGAAGGTAGAAGACGGCGACAAGTGGGCGCGGTTCGATCCGTTCGACGGATTCAAGGTCAATTTCGAGATCGAGTTCAACCACCCGATCTTCAAGCGCCATGGCCAGCGAGCGAGCATGGATTTCTCCACGACGTCGTTTCTCAAAGAAATCAGTCGTGCGCGGACCTTCGGTTTCATGCGCGACCTCGAGACGATGCGCGCACGCAACCTCGCGCTCGGCGGCAATCTCGACAACGCCATCGTGCTCGACGACTCGAAGGTCCTGAACGAAGGTGGCCTCCGTTACGAGGACGAATTCGTCAAGCACAAGATCCTCGATGCCATCGGCGATCTCTACCTGCTCGGCCACAGCCTCATCGGCGAGTTCTCGGCTTTCAAGTCCGGTCACGGACTCAACAACCGATTGCTTCGTACTTTGCTGGCTGACGAGTCGGCTTGGGAGGCGATCGTGTTTGAACGTCCGGAAGACGCGCCGATTTCTTACGTGCGTGCGCCGGTACTCGCCGCCACGGGCTGAACTCTCACCACGAATTTTTTGATGCCCGGACGAAACGCCTGGGCGTCTTCCAACAAGGCGGGCAGGGCGAAGCGAAGTCTCGCGGCCCACGAAGCCGAACTCGCCTGCACTGTGAGCGTGCCATCGCGCTCGACATAGTGGACGATGGCCTCCAGCAGCCCCGTTTCGAGTTTTTCCGCAAAAAAATCCCGCCAATCCCGTTGCTGCCCCTCAAATTTTTTGGCCGCCTGAGCGAGGCCTGATCGGGACAGCAAGTCTTTGATTTCCCGGGGCTTGCCGGGCCTCAAAGGCAGGGATCCCCGGCCTCGGGGTGATCCCGGATCGGGAGATTTTGGGTTGAGGCGAGGGGGTGGTTTGGGCATAGTCGCAGTCCGCCGATTATGGCACCGGGATTCCGGGTGGGGGGGGCAGCCGTGAAATTCGTCGTACTGCGTCAGCGCGCCGCGCAAGTCCGCAGCCTCGATCTGCCCGGCTCTTGGGTACTCGGGATCGGCCTCTCGGTATTGGTTTTCCTGCTCGGTGCCTCGTTCTTCGCGGGCTTCAGCGTCGCCGATCGTTTGTCCGGCGAGACGTCGTCGATCGTTGCGCGCCTCAGCCCTTCCGACAACGGCGACATCGACGACTTACGCGCGCGGCTCCAGGAGCGCATCGACGCCATGTCCGCACGCATGGGTCAACTCAACGCTCACGTCATCCGACTCGATGCGCTCGGCAAGCGACTCGCCGAGCTTGCCGACGTCGATTCGCGCGAGTTCGATTTTTCGATGGCGCCCTCGGCGGGCGGTCCCGAATCGGGCACGGGCGTCCGGGTGCAGGCGCCCGAGCTCTCGTCGATGATCGACGACTTCGAATCGCGACTCGAACAGCGCGACACGCAGCTCAACGTGCTCGAGCAGATCATCCTGCAACGCGAGCTGCGCAAACAGATTCTCCCGGAAGGGCGTCCCGTCGAACGTGGATTCCTCTCCTCGGGCTTCGGCAGTCGACATGATCCCGTCTCGGGCGAGTTCAGCTTTCATCGCGGCGTCGATTTCGCCGGTAACTGGGGCGACTCCGTCATTGCGGTGGGCGCCGGTGTGGTCACCTTCGCGGGCTATCGCCCGGACTACGGTTACGTGGTCGATGTCACACACGGGGACGGCTACGTGACGCGTTACGCCCACAATTCGCGGGTTCTGGTGCGTCAGGGGGAGACCGTCTCCCGCGGCCAGCGTCTGGCCATCATGGGTTCGACAGGCCGTTCGACCGGTCCGCATGTCCACTTCGAGGTGCTGCGAAACGGGGCTCCTGTGAACCCGCTCTCGTATCTTGGGGGTTGAATTCGACCGACAGGACCCCAACCACGTAAAATGCCGCGCTTTTAGTCGGCTTCTGTCCAGGGGTCCCCCGGGTGCTCAATTTTCTCCAGCGTATTTTCGGTAGCCGCAACGAGCGGCTGGTCAAGGCCATGGCTCGCGAGGTGCGCGCCGCGAACGCCTTCGAGCCGGCTCTACAGGCGCTCTCCGACGAGCAGCTGAGAGCCAAGACCGACGAGTTCCGCGGTCGCCTGAAGAACGGCGAGACCCTCGACGCGCTGCTGCCTGAGGCGTTTGCGGTGGTCCGCGAGGCCGCCCGTCGCGCGCTCGGTCTGCGCCATTTCGACGTACAGTTTCTCGGCGGTATCGCCTTGCATCGCGGTCGCATCGCCGAAATGCGCACGGGTGAGGGCAAGACGCTCGTCGCGACGTTGCCGGCGTATCTCAACGCGCTCACGGGCGAGGGTGTGCACGTCGTCACGGTCAATGAATATCTCGCGCAGCGCGATGCCGACTGGATGGGTCCGGTCTACCGTTTCCTCGGCCTCACCGTCGGCGTGATCCGTAGTCAGCAGCCGTCGGTCGAAAAGCGAGAGGCCTATGCCTGCGACATCACCTACGGCACCAACAACGAATTCGGCTTCGACTATCTTCGCGACAATCTCGCGTTTCGTCTCGAAGATCGCGTCCAACGATCGCTCGCCTACGCCATCGTCGACGAAGTCGACTCCATCCTCATCGACGAAGCGCGCACGCCGCTCATCATTTCGGGTCCGGCCGAAGAAAGCACCGACACTTATCTCGCCATCAACAAACTCGTGCCGCGCCTCGAGCGCGCCGAAGGCCCTCCGCCGCGCACCGGCAATATGCTGTCGGGCGAGTCCGAGCCCGAGCCGGCCGGCGATTACATGGTGGACGAGAAGCAGCGACAAGTTCATCTGACCGAGGCGGGTCACGAGAAGGTCGAGACCCTCATGATCGAGGCCGGCATGCTTCGCGAGGGCGAGAGCCTTTACGATCCCTCGAACATCCGTCTCATGCACCATCTCAATGCGGCGTTGCGCGCCCATGCGCTCTACAAGCGCGATGTCGAATACATCGTGCGGGGCGGCGAGGTGATCATCGTCGACGAATTCACGGGACGGACGATGCCCGGTCGTCGCTGGTCCGATGGTTTGCACCAAGCCGTCGAGGCGAAAGAGGGCGTGCGCGTCCGCGAAGAGAACCAGACCATCGCCTCGATCACGTTCCAGAATTACTTCCGTATCTATCGCAAGCTCTCGGGCATGACCGGTACCGCCGATACCGAGGCGCCCGAGTTCCTGCAGATCTACAACCTCGAGGTCAACGTCATCCCGACGCACCGGCCCATGATCCGCAAGGACATGGCCGACCTCGTGCACCTCACCCAGGCCGACAAGTTCAAGGCCATCGTCGAGGACATCCGAGAGTGTGTGGCGAAGCAGCAGCCCGTGCTCGTCGGCACGACATCGATCGAGGCGTCCGAGCTGATTTCGGGCGTACTCAAAAAAGAAGGCATCGCGCATGAGGTGCTGAACGCCAAGCAGCACGAGCGCGAAGCGCAGATCGTCGCGCAGGCCGGTCGTCCGGGCGCGGTCACCATCGCGACCAACATGGCCGGTCGCGGTACCGACATCGTGCTCGGTGGCAGTCTCGAGTCCGAGTTGCATGCCTTGCCCGCAGAGGCCACCGACGAGCAACGTGCCGCGGTGCGCGCGGCGTGGCAGCAGCGCCACGACCAGGTCCTCGCGGCCGGCGGTCTGCACATCATCGGTACCGAACGTCACGAGTCGCGCCGCATCGACAACCAGTTGCGCGGCCGTTCGGGACGACAGGGCGATCCGGGATCCTCGCGCTTCTATCTGTCGATGGAAGACAACTTGATGCGCATCTTCGGTGACCCGAACTTCACCAAGCGTCTGCTCTCCGCGGCCGGCATGAAGGAAGGCGAGGTCATCGAGAGCCGCATGCTGAGCCGACGCATCGAAGTGGCGCAGCGCAAGGTCGAGTCGCACAACTTCGACATCCGCAAGCAGTTGCTGCTGTTCGACGACGTCGCGAACGACCAGCGCAAGGTCATCTATCAGCAGCGCACCGAGATCATGGGCGCGACCGATCTGTCCTCG
>JBIJCL010000273.1:0-3114 GCA_044344725.1 Steroidobacteraceae bacterium
GTCCTCGGCCATTCGTGGCATCCAGGCGGACGTGGTCGGACGCCTGCTCGATGAGTACCTGCCGCGCAACGTGCCGCACGAGGACTGGGATCTCGAGAGCCTGCGCGACGGTCTGCGCAAGGATTTCCACACCGACATCGATCCGCGGGGTTGGCTCGCGGCAGAGCCCGAGATGGACGAGAGCGCGCTGCGCGCGCGCGTGCTCGAAGCCGTCGCGGCGCACTATGCGGAGAAATCCCGGCGTTACGGTGTCGAGCTCATGCAGCATCTCGAGAAGGACGTCATGCTGCGTACGCTCGATCAGCACTGGCGCGAACATCTGGCGGCCATGGACTACCTGCGGCAGGGCATTCATCTGCGCAGCTATGCCCAAAAAGACTATCGGTACGAGTACCGGCGTGAGGCCTACGAGCTCTTCAGCAACATGCTCGATCGCGTCAAGTTCGATACGGCATCGTTGCTCGCTCGCATCGAGGTTCGCAGCGAGGCCGATCTGCAGCGCGAAGAAGAAGAGCGTCAAAGAAAACTTCTCGCGGCGCTGCAGACGCAGCACGCCGAGGCTCAATCGATACTCGGCGGCGTCGAGGGTGGGGCAGGCGAGCCCTCTGCGGGTGAGCGCGCCGGGACGGCGCCCGTGGTCCGCGTCGAGCGCAAGGTCGGTCGCAACGAGCCTTGCCCCTGCGGATCGGGTCGCAAATACAAACAGTGCCACGGCGCGCTCGAGTCCTGAGTTCCACCGTTCACAATTCGCGCATCCTCGTCGTGGCCGGCGCGCTGATCGACGAGCAGGGCCGGGTGCTCATCGCCGCTCGACCACCCGGCAAGCACATGGCGGGTCGATGGGAGTTTCCCGGGGGCAAGATCGGCGAGGGCGAGTCGCCCCAGGCGGCGCTGCATCGCGAACTTCGCGAGGAGCTCGGCATCGAGGTGCGGCAATGCCGCCTCGAAATGTCGCTCGTCCATGCGTATCCCGACCGGGAGGTCGAGCTGCTCTTCCATGTCGTCGAGGCGTGGAGCGGAACGCCCGCATCGCTCGACGGTCAAGCGTTACGTTGGGTTCCGCTCGAGCTGCTCGATCGCGAGGATATCCTCGAAGCGGACTTACCCTTCATCCATGCTTTGCAGCGACGACGCAGCAGCGCAAGATAGTCGCATGAGCCACGGAACCGAGCGCATCGAGGTGCGCAACCCCCGCAGCGGGCAGATCGATTTCGCATTCTCCGCACCGACGTCGGACGAGCTCGCCACTCGTCTCGCCGGCTTGCGCGCGGCGCAGCGACGTTGGCGGGCGCGCTCGCTTGATGAGCGCATCGCCATTCTTCGTCGCTGGCGTGCCGAATGGGCCGCTCGTCAGCCGGCGATCGTCGATGCACTGGCCAAAGATACGGGTCGCTATCTGATCGCGATCAGCGAAGTGTCGACCGTCACGGGGATGATCGATCGTTGGACGGCCCTTGCGCCGTCGCTCGCCGTCGAAGAGGAAGCTCGCTCGGCGAGCCTGCCGCAGATTTCCTATCGCTCGCAGTACGTGCCGTACGAGCTCGTCGGCATCATCAGTCCTTGGAATTTTCCTGCGACGCTGTGCTTCATCGATGCGATCCCCGCGTTGCTCGCGGGCTGCGCCGTCTTCATCAAGCCTAGCGAGGTCACGCCGCGCTTCGTCGGTCCGGCTCTGGAGTCGATCGCCGCCGTACCTGAGCTCGCCGAGGTACTGCATTTGCAACCTGGCGGTCGACAGACCGGCGAACAGCTCGTCGAAAGTGTCGATGTCGTGTGCTTCACGGGCAGTGTCGCGACGGGACGGCTCGTCGCGGCCAATGCGGCGCGGCATTTCATTCCGGCCTTTCTCGAACTCGGGGGCAACGATCCGCTCATCGTGACGGCGACCGCCGATCTCGAACGCGCCACCGATGTGGCGCTGCGCTCGAGCTGCCTCGCCACGGGGCAGGCCTGTCAAAGCATCGAGCGGGTGTACGTCGATCGCAAAATCTTCGAGCCGTTCGTCACCCGTCTCGTCGAGAAGGCGAAGACCATTGAACCCAATTGGCCGGACATCCATCAAGGCACGATCGGCCCGTTCATTTTCGGCAAGCAGGCGGATGTGGTCGCTGCGCAGATCGCCGACGCCGTCGCCAAGGGTGCGCGAGTGCTTTGCGGAGGTCAGATCGAAGACCACGGCGGCAAGTGGCTACGCCCCACGGTTCTCGTCGACGTCGATCATCGAATGAGCCTCATGACCGAAGAGACCTTCGGGCCCGTCATTCCCGTGATGGCATTCGATGACATCGACCAAGCCATCGCGCTCGCCAACGAGGGTGTCTACGGACTCTCTGCGGGCGTCATCGCCGGCACGCTCGAGGAGGCCGAAGCCATCGGTCGACAGATCGATGCGGGCGGCATCAGTCTCAATGACGGCTCGTTGACGGCGCTTTGCCACGAAATGGAGAAGCATTCGTTCAAGTTGTCGGGCCTCGGCGGATCACGCATGGGACCCGCCGGCTACCTGCGCTTCTTCCGTCGCAAAGTGCTCATCCGACAGCACGGACAACCGGCTACCATCGCGAGCGTCGCCGAATCGAATCTCAGCAAAGGAAAGACTCCATGAGCAATCAGGACCTCGGGCTCCCCGAAATCAAGATCGACTCCGCCAGCCTCTACCGGGAGGACGTGTTCACCGACCGTCGCGCGGGAACGCTGCGCCGCATGATTCCGGTGCTCACCGACGGTTCACCGGATCCGTCGCGTCCCGTGCTCTGGCTCGGCCAGACCCAGCTCATGACCCCGGGAGGCGTGCTGCCCCTTGGTTTCGAGATCGAGGCCAAAGATTTGGCTGAGGCCGTCGAAAAGTTTCCGGATGCCGTCAAGAAAGCCCTCGAGGACGCCATCGAGGAAGCGCAGCAGATGCGCCGCGAGGCTGCCTCGCGCATCGTGGTGCCCGAGTCGGGTGCCGCGCTCGGCCAGACGCTCGGCGGCAAGATCAAGATGCCTTAAGCGTCGGCGACCTGCCGGTAAATCTCGGCGAACTCGGTCTGCGATTTCACGCAGACCGAGAGATCTTTCAGCAGCCCATCGTGCAGATCGTAGATCCAGCCATGGATCTCGAGGGACTTGCCG
>JBIJCL010000080.1:0-7803 GCA_044344725.1 Steroidobacteraceae bacterium
TCGAGGTCGTGACGCATGTTTTGGACCGTGGGCGGCATGCTCTCGAAAAGCCTGCGAGCGAGATCGTCGACGCGGAAATCCATGTTGCTTCCTCCTTTGCCCCCTATTGACGCAGGCGGTTTCGCCCGAAGCGCCAAAACGGTGCGCCAAACTCGAAAAAACCCTTGAAAAAGCCCCGAAAAGCCCGGTTTAAGGCAGTCGGGGGATGGCATGGAATCTGCAAAACCCACGACGCGGACCGGACGTTGCAAAGGATAACGCGACCGTCGGCTCCGCGCCGAGCGGCATTAGCCGTCGGATCGTTCGGTTTGGGGCCCAGCGGGGCAGGCAAAGCGATGAAGGCGTGGCGATGAAAATGATCACCGCGATCATCCGGCCCTACAAGTTGGACGATCTGGAATTGGCCGTCGCGCAAATCGGCGTACAGGGCATGACTGTGATGGAAGTGCAGGGATACGGCGCTCAACACGGACATGCGGAGATTTATCGGGGCGCGGCATACCGCGTCGAGTTCGTGCCACGAGTGCAGGTCTTGATCGCGGTCGACGAGAGCATCGTCGAGCCTGTGATCGAGGCCATCGCCAACGTGACTCGAACGGGAAAAGTCGGAGACGGCAGGATTTTCGTGGCGGATATCGAACAGGCCATACGCATCCGTACCGGAGAAACCGGCGTATCGGCCACCTGATTACACGGCGAGCAGGGAGAGAGATATGAAAATGATGAAAGAGTTGATCACATCGATGGGCGGCTGGCATCGCAAAGCGACCAGTCTCGTGGCGCTCACGCTCGGTATGTTGGCGCCGGCGATATCGCTCGCGCAGGATGCGCCTACTCCGGACAAGGGCGACGTCTCGTGGATGATGGTGGCCACGCTGCTCGTCGTTCTGATGACGATCCCGGGTCTTGCGCTTTTTTACGGTGGCCTGGTTCGATCAAAGAATATTCTCTCCGTACTGATGCAGGTGATGGTGGGCTTCTCGCTCATCGTCGTGCTGTGGTGCATCTACGGATACTCGTTCGCCTTCACCGAAGGCAGCGCCTTCATCGGAGGCACCGATCGCCTCTTCCTGAACGGAGTCTGGGATCCGGCCGCGGGAACCTTCGCTTACGCGGCAACCTTCAGTAAGGGAGTCGTCATCCCGGAGATCAGCTTCGTCGCCTTCCAAGCTACGTTTGCGGGTATCACGTGCGCCCTGATCGTCGGCGCCTTCGCCGAGCGCATGAAATTCTCTGCGGTACTGATCTTCATGGTGATCTGGTTCACCATCTGCTATCTGCCGATCGCCCACATGGTTTGGTTCTGGATGGGGCCCGATGCCTACACCGATCCAAGCGTCGTCGACGAGCTGAATTCCAAGGCCGGTCTGCTCTGGCAATGGGGTGCGCTCGACTTCGCAGGTGGGACGGTGGTCCACATCAACGCGGGTATCGCGGGACTCGTCGGCGCCTACATGGTGGGTAAGCGCGTGGGCTACGGCCGCGAGCCGATGCCGCCTCACAACCTCGTGCACACCATGGTCGGTGCGTCACTGCTGTGGGTGGGTTGGTTCGGCTTCAATGCCGGTTCAGCTCTCGAGGCTGGCAACTTCGCGGCGCTCGCCTTCCTCAATACGTTGCTCGCCACAGCGGGTGCCGTGGTCGCCTGGTCCTTCGCCGAGTGGGCGCTGAAAGGTCACGCATCGATGCTCGGCGCCGCCTCCGGCGCGGTGGCCGGTCTCGTTGCGATCACGCCGGCGGCGGGTAACGTCGGAATGATGGGCGCCCTCGTCATCGGCATCGTCGCAGGCCTCGTCTGCCTCTGGGGTGTCACCGGTCTCAAGCGGCTGCTCAAGGCCGACGACTCACTCGACGTATTCGGTGTGCACGGCATCGGCGGCATTCTCGGTGCGTTGCTCACGGGTGTCTTCAACAGCCAGAGCCTCGGGGGTCCGGGTCTCGTCACCGATTGGGTCACCGCCTCGGTCGGTTCGAACCCGATCGCGACGCAGGTGCTGACTCAGGCCAAAGCCGTTGGTGTAACGATTATCTGGTCCGCCGTCGCAGCGTTCATCGCCTTCAAGATCGCCGATCTCATCGTCGGACTGCGCGTCCCCGAGGAATCGGAGCGCGAGGGGCTCGATACCAACGAGCACAACGAGCGCGCCTACACCAGCTGAGATTTCTGAATTTACAGTTGTCCCCTGTGAAGCCTGGGGGCGGCAATCGAAAGGTTGCCGCCCCGTTTTTTTGTATGGCGCTTTCCGAGACTGTCGTGTGGTGATGGCCTGCTAAACTCTCGGGCATGCAAGTCGGATTCATCGGACTCGGCGCCATGGGCGTCTCCATGGCGCGCAACCTCCATCGGGCAGGGCTCCTTGCTGCAGTTTGGAATCGATCTCCCGATAAGTCCGCCGCTTTGGCGACCGAGCTTGGTTGCGTCGCCGCCTCGAGCCCGGCCGACCTCGCCGCGCGATGCGACGCAATCGTCATATGCGTCTCCGCGGATACCGACGTACTTGAAGTGTTGCGAGCCGCGGCGCCGGCCATTCGACCGAACACGCTCGTCATCGACTGCTCCACCGTCAGCGCCGACACGGCTCGCACGGCTGCAGCTCTGCTTGCCGAACGCCAAGCGGCGTTTCTCGACTGCCCGGTCAGTGGCGGTGTCGAGGGTGCGCAGAAAGGCACGCTCGCCATCATGTGCGGCGGCAACTCCGAGGACTTCGAGCGGGCACGCCCTCTTCTCGAGGCCATGGGCAAGACGATCAGCCTGTTCGGTCCTCATGGCGCGGGCCAGGCTACAAAGGCGACGAACCAAATTCTTTGTGCGGGAATCATCCGCTCCGTAGCGGAGGCCATGGCCTTTGCGCGAGCTCAAAAATTACCCCTCGAGCTGCTCGTCGACACACTGGGCAAGGGCGCAGGCAGCGCCTGGTACTTCATCAACCGGGCGCCCAACATGATCCGTGGGGCCTTCCCCGCAGGCTTCCGAGTGCGTTTGCACGAGAAAGACCTGCGCATCTGCCGAGACATGGCCGCAGCGTCCGGCGTCTCGCTGCCGGTGGTGGACGACATGCTCCGCGAATACGCCGAACTCATCCGCAGGGGCTACGGGGACGAAGATATCTCTGCGGTGTATCGTCTCAAATGGGAGCTTTTCGAAAACGCCGCTTTTAGCAATCCTCCGGAGAGCGAAATCTCGTCCCTGCTGCGTCGCGTACGAACCATCGCCATCGTGGGCCTCAGCGCTGATCGCGCGCGTCCAAGTCACAGCGTCGCAAGATCGCTGCAGCAGTTCGGGTATCGCATCATCCCTGTCACGCCCTCCGCCAAAGAAATCTTGGGCGAGCGCTGTATCCCGTCGCTCGACCGGCTCGGTGAAGTCTTGGCTCCCGGCGAATCAGTCGATCTCGTCGATGTCTTCCGCAGACCCGAGCACGTCTCCGCCATCGTCGACGACTGCATCCGTCTGAAACTTCCAGCGCTGTGGCTGCAGGATGGCGTCATCGACGAGGTTGCCGCACGTCGTGCGCGCAACGCAGGCCTCTTCACCGTGATGGATCGCTGCATCTTCCGTGATCGCGCGGCGATGGGTTGATCTCGGGGCTCGTTCATGGCGCTTCGGTTCACCAAAATGCATGGCCTCGGAAACGACTTCATGGTCATCGAGGCGCATCATGATGATCCGCTTCCGGATGCTGGCGTGTGGCGCAAGTTGGCTGACCGACATACCGGAATCGGCTTCGACCAAGCACTCGTGATCTTGCCGCCCCGTCAATCGGGCACCGTTGCGTTCTACCGGATATTCAATGCCGACGGCGGCGAAGTGGAGCAATGCGGAAACGGCGTACGCTGCGTCGCCGAGTGGTTGAGACTCACCGGAAGATTCTCGACCGACGTTCTCGAGCGAGGATTCATTCTCGACAGTCTCGGCGGGCGAGTCGAAGCGCGTTTCGGTAAACCGGGCATGGTCTCGGTCAACATGGGTATTCCGAAGTTTTCGAGCGAAGGCGCCTCGAAGCTCGATATAGAAGGTCAGGAAATCACGTTCACCGAAGTTTCGATGGGTAATCCGCACATCGTCTTGCGAGTCGACGATGTCGATAACGCCCCTGTCGCGGTGCTCGGTCCGGCGCTCGAATCTCATCCAAGATTCCCGAGACGAACGAACGTCGGATTTCTGCAGGTGGTCGATCGACGTCACGCCCGTTTGCGGGTCTTCGAGCGCGGAGCCGGGGAAACCCTCGCCTGTGGTACAGGTGCCTGCGCAGCCATGGCGGCGGGACGACGATCGGGTTGGTTCGAAGATGAGGTCGACGTCCATTTGCCGGGAGGCTCGCTGCAGATCGGCTGGAGCGGCGAGAACTCGGCACTTTGGATGACCGGCCCCGCGGTAGTCGCTTACCGGGGCGAAACAGACATTCCTTGAGGAGCATGACGCCATGAGCAGTGCAGACGACGTTGCGCGATATTTAAAAGAACACCCGGATTTTTTCGATGCCCATCCGGAACTGCTCGAACACCTCCATGTGCCGCACGGCGGCAACGGGACGGTGTCGCTCGTGGAGCGGCAACTCAAGGTCCTGCGCGAGCGGCAAGCCGCAAGCCGCGAACGTCTCGCTGAACTCGTTCGAGTCGCGCGCAACAACGATCAACTGGCCGATCGTATCCACAAACTGACGCTTCGCTTGTTGCATGCTCGAACGGCGTCGGAGGTTTGCGCTCAAGTCGAAGCCTCGATGAAAGAGGATTTCGACGTCACACCTGCGCATCTCGTGCTCGACACCGACAAACGTCCCATGCTCGAATCTTTGCTCTCGGCGGGGAAGCCTCGTTGTGGCCACTTCTCCGAAGCGCAGCGCAAAAGTCTGCTCGGCGATGAAGGATCGAACATTGCTTCGATGGCACTTGTACCGATCGGACCCGGCGCTACCCGCGGCGCTCTCATACTCGGCAGTACCGATGCCGATCGATTCAACCCCGCGGTGAGCACCGACTTCTTGGCGCGCATCGGCGAAATGATCAGCGCGGCTCTCACGCGCTGCGGCAGCGGGCCCCAAGTGTGAAACCCGAGGTGCGGCGCTGGCGCGATCGCTTCGGTATCCATCTCGGCACCGAGCGCCGCCTCTCGCCACACACCGCGGCCAACTATCTTAGAGAGGTCGATGCGTTGATCGGTTGGTGCGAGGCCAACAGCATCGACTCCTGGAAAGCGCTCGACACGCAACATCTACGCCTCTTTGCTGCCCGCTCACACGCGGGCGGGCTGTCGCCCCGAAGCGTTCAGCGTCGGCTCTCTGCCGTTCGTACGTTCCTCCGCTATCTACAACGCGAGCGCGTGATCACTCAAAACCCCGCCGCGGATGTCCGGGCGCCGAAAGCCACGCGTCGGCTGCCGGAGACGCTGGACGCCGATCAAATGAGTCGCCTACTCGACATCAAAGGCGATGATCCGCTCGCGCTGCGCGATCGGGCGATCATGGAACTCTTTTATTCATCGGGTCTTCGTCTTTCAGAGCTTATTGCGCTCGATCTCGGGGCTGTCGATTTCGCCGATCGAACCGTTCGCGTCACCGGAAAGGGCAATAAATCACGCATCCTTCCCGTCGGCCGAAAAGCCATCGAGGCGCTCGAAGCCTGGCTCAAGGTACGTGGAGATCACGCTACGACGGGCGAGACAGCCCTCTTCACGGGTCGGAACGGTCGCCGTGTGGGGCATCGCACCATCCAGGCGCGTATCGCTCGGTGGGCCCGATTGCAGGGACTACCGGTCCACGTGCACCCTCACCTATTTCGACATTCTTTCGCCTCGCATTTACTCGAGTCGAGCCAAGACCTGCGTGGTGTGCAGGAACTACTCGGCCACGCAGACATCGCGACGACTCAGGTGTATACCCACCTTGATTTCCAACATCTCGCCCGCATCTACGATCAGGCTCACCCGCGAGCAAGGAAGAAGACATGAGCGAAGGATTCAACCCGCACGGCACCACCATTCTCGGCGTACGTCGAAACGGCATCGTGGCGATCGGCGGCGACGGACAAGTCACTCTCGGCAGCACGGTCATGAAGGGTAACGCCCGGAAAGTGCGGCCACTCGGGCAAGGCAAGGTACTCGGCGGTTTCGCAGGCGGTACCGCAGATGCCTTCACGCTCTTCGAGCGCTTCGAGGGCAAGCTCGACAAATTCGGCAACCTCACCCGCGCCGCCATCGAACTCGCCAAAGATTGGCGCTCGGACCGCTATCTGCGGCGACTCGAAGCACTCCTGCTCGTCGGCGACCCGCAAAAGCTCTTTGTGATCTCGGGCAACGGCGACGTGATCGAGCCGGAGCATGATCTCGTGGCCATCGGCTCGGGTGGTCCGTTTGCGCAAGCCGCAGCACGCGCGCTCCTCGAAAATACCGATCTGTCGGCACGTGAGATCGTCGAGCGCGCACTCAATATCGCGGCGGACATCTGCGTGTATACCAACCGCAATCTCGTGATCGAGGAGCTGTCGTCGTGACCGATACGACCACTACCCTGCGTCCGCGGCAAATCGTGGGCGAGCTCGACAAGCATATCGTCGGGCAAGATTCCGCCAAGCGTGCGGTGTCTATCGCGCTGCGCAATCGCTGGCGTCGGATGCAGGTCGATGAGCGACTTCGCCCCGAGATCACGCCCAAAAATATCCTGATGATCGGTCCGACCGGCTGCGGCAAGACGGAAATCGCCCGTCGACTCGCTCGCCTCGCCAACGCGCCGTTCGTGAAGGTGGAAGCAACCAAGTTCACCGAAGTCGGCTATGTCGGCCGCGACGTCGACTCCATCGTCAAAGAGCTCGTCGACGTCGCCGTCAAAATCACCCGAGAAGCCGAGATTGCGCGGGTGCGCGATCGCGCCGCCGACGCCGCCGAGGAGCGCATCCTCGACGCGCTGCTTCCCAAGCCCAAGTTGATGGGTTTTTCTACCGACGAGCCTGTTGCGCCGCGCGACGCCGAAACTCGCCAGAAGTTTCGCAAGATGCTGCGCGAAGGCACGTTGGACGAGCGTGAGATCGAGATCGAGCTCCGAGGCATGGGCCCCGGCATGGAGATTCTCGCGCCCCCGGGAATGGAAGAGATGCAGCAACAGTTGCAGACCATGTTCCAGAATCTCGGCGCCGCGAAGAGCCGCTCGAAGAAAATGAAAGTTCGCGATGCGGCGAAAATTCTCGTCGACGAAGAGGCCGCGAAAATGCTCAACGAAGAAGAGCTGCGCGCCAAGGCCGTTCGCAACGCCGAGCAGAACGGCATCGTGTTCATCGACGAAATCGACAAGGTCTGCCGCCGACAAGATACCTACGGCGCAGACGTGTCACGCGAAGGCGTACAGCGCGACCTCTTGCCGCTCGTCGAGGGTTGCACCGTCAACACGAAGTACGGCCCCATCAAGACCGATCACGTCCTGTTCATCGCATCCGGGGCGTTCCATGTCTCGAAGCCCTCCGATCTGATTCCGGAGCTGCAAGGTCGCTTTCCGATTCGCGTCGAACTCGAGCCGCTGAAGGTGGACGATTTCGTCCGCATCCTGACGGAGCCGGATGCATCGCTCACGACTCAATACGCGGCGCTCCTCCGGACCGAAGGTGTGGAGGTCGAATTCACCCCCGAAGGGGTTCGCCGGTTGGCTGAAATCGCCGCGCACGTGAACGAAAGGACCGAAAACATCGGTGCGCGCCGGCTTCACACCGTGATGGAAAGACTGCTCGAAAGCTTGTCGTTCGATGCGAGTGATCGCGCGGGCAGCACCATCTGCATCGACGCCGCCTACGTCGACAGTCATCTCGCCAAGCTGGCTC
>JBIJCL010000082.1:0-7631 GCA_044344725.1 Steroidobacteraceae bacterium
GACCAAGGTCAGTCGGTTGCCGTCAAACTGGAAGACTTCGAGAAGCGCCTCGATAGCTTGCTCGGTGAATCCGAGGTGGCGATCAATTGGGACATCGCGATCCAGGCCTTGCGTGAGGCGAGTGGCATACCGGTCATGATCGGGCTCGAGCTCGGTCCAGACCCCGACGATCAACCGATCGACGCTGCCGGTGACGCGACTCCCGCGGTGGCGTCACTTCACTCGCCCTCCCGCTGATGCCGATGTTCAAACCCAGCGGCCTGATCACGTTGACGTCGGACTTTGGTCTTCGTGATCCATTCGTAGGTGTGATGAAAGGGCGCATCCTCGGCGTGGCGCCGACTGTGCGAATCATCGATCTCACCCATGACATCGTCGCGCATTGGCCAGCCGAGGCGGGATTCTGGCTGCGTCGGTCGTTCCAGTATTTTCCTCGTGGCACGGTGCATGTGGCTGTGGTCGATCCAGGGGTTGGCACGGCACGCGACATCGCGATGGTGATGCTCGAGGGTCACATATTTCTGGCACCCGATAATGGGTTACTCGCCGAGATCATCAACCGGCAAGCCGACGTCCGGTTGTGGCATCTCGATATGAGTCGTCTGGAAGGGCTCGGCATCGATCGTCCGAGCGCAACCTTTCACGGGCGAGATATTTTTGCGCCGGTTGCTGCGGCCCTGGCGGCGGACCACGTCAAGCCGGAGGGGATCGGTCGCCACGTCGATACATTGATTCCGGGATGGGTTGATGAGGCCAGTGCCAACGAGCAGCGCGTCTCCGGGGTCGTGATCACCATCGATCATTTCGGGAACCTGATCACGAACATCGATCGTGATTTATGTGAGCGCCTCATCGATCCGGTCGTCCATGCGGGAAAGCTTTCTTTGTCTTTGCGACGTACCTACGGCGACGTTCGACCGGGTGATCCCATCGCCTTGTTCAACTCTTTTGGGGTCGTCGAGATCGCAGTCGCCGAGGGTAGGGCGGTGGACGTTCTCGGTCTATCGCGTGGAGCCCCGGTGTCCGTGCGCGACGGCGTCCGTCGCAGCTGAACTTGCACCTCGCCGTGTTTTCGCTATAGTTCCCCGGTCCGTTACCCGGGGTTCTTCGTAACCCATTGATTTTTAAAGGTTTAAGATGTCTGAACGAGACTCCGAAGGCTTCGATCTCGACGAAGAGATGCTCGGCGAGGCCGCCAGCAACGAAGAAGATCAAGATTACGATCGCTTCCTCGATCGTGTTGACCGACGGGCGCGTCCGACCCCCGGAAAGCGCGGTAAAGCCGCGTGGAGCAAGCTCGAAGAAGTGCTTGCGGATAAAAAACTCGCCAAAGATCTCAGAGAATTCTACGACGACGAACTTTGATATCGGACGGTAGCCATGACCTCCTCCGATACAGATTGGATCGTCCTGAAGTTCGGTGGGACCAGCGTCTCCTCCCTATCCAACTGGCGAAACATTCGATCGATCGCGCGTGATCGGCTCGCGCAAGGCGCGAGGGTGCTCATCGTTCACTCAGCGCTGAGCGGCGTCACGGATCGACTCGAGAAGTTGCTCTCCGCGGCCTGTTCGGGTGCGCACGGACCCTTGCTCGACGAATTGAAAGCTCGACATCACGAGCTGTCTCTCGCACTCGGATTCGATGCCGCGCCGTTGCTCGAGCCATTGTTCGACGAACTCTCGGGGTGCTTGTCCGAAGTTTCAGCGATCGGGCGGACGGACGATCACACTCGCGCCCGAGTCATGGCGATGGGCGAGTTGTTGTCGACAAAGATAGGCGCCCAATTTCTTTGTCTCGATGGTCTCGATGCCGTGTGGGTCGACGCGCGGGACTACCTCAAAGCCGAGTCCCGAGAGGCCGCGACGGTTCAGGCGGAGTACCTCTCCGCCACCTGCGATTTCTCGCCAAACGTCGATGTCCGGACTCGATTGGCCGCTCGCGGACGATTGTTGCTCACGCAGGGGTTCATTGCGAGCAACGCCGCGGGCGAAACCGTCCTGCTCGGACGTGGCGGGTCGGACACGTCTGGAGCCTATTTTGCGGCGATCCTCGGGGCGAGGCAGCTCGAAATCTGGACCGACGTTCCGGGCATGTTCAGTGCGAACCCACGATCCACCCCCGGGGCGCGCCAGCTCCTGGAGCTCACCTACGACGAGGCGCAGGAGATCGCGACGGCCGGAGCGAAGGTTTTGCATCCGCGTTGCTTGTTGCCGGCGCGGGAGCGGTCGATTCCGATCCATGTATATGCCACGCAAACTCCAGAGATGCGTGGGACTCGTATCAGTTCGAGTCCTCCGAGCGATGCCGCGCAAGTCAAAGCCGTCTGCGTCAAAAAAGGTGTGACGCTCATCTCGCTGGAAAGTCCTGGCATGTGGCATGAGGTGGGATTCCTCGCCGATGCTTTCCAAATCTTCAAGCAGCACGGACTTTCCGTCGATCTCGTCTCGACCTCCGAAACCAACGTCACCGTGTCTCTAGACCCGCAAGCGAATGCGATAGACCAGAATATTCTCCAAAGATTACAGGCGGATCTGATGTCTCTCGGCCGAGCGGAGATCATCGGGCCTTGCGCTTCGGTGAGTCTGGTTGGACGAAACATCCGAAGCATCCTGCATCAGCTTGGGCCCGCGCTCGAGCTATTCGCCGAGCAGCGAATTTACCTCGTCAGTCAGGCGGCAAACGATCTGAATCTCACCTTCGTGGTCGACGAGGCGCAGGGGGATCGTTTGGTCGATGACTTGCACCATCTGCTCGTCGATCCCGTCCGCGACGATGTCGTGCTCGGCCCGACGTGGAGACAACTCTTCGAGCCGGTTCGAGAGGCCCGGGCGACGGTATCGCCGTGGTGGATGCGGAAAAAGGATCGACTGATCACGACGATGGATCGACGAGATGCCGCGTATGTCTACGACCTCGAGACGGTACGCGAGCGTTGCGTTCGACTGAAGAGCCTGCGCGCGATCGACCGCGTAGCGTATGCGATGAAGGCCAATCCGCATCCGGCAATTCTTCGGACCGTGCGAGCCGCTGGGCTCGCCATCGAGTGCGTCTCCCGCGGCGAGGTCGAGCGAGCGTTTGCATCGTTGCCGGATCTGCCGACATCCGATCTTTTGTTCACGCCGAATTTCGCAACGCGTGGCGAGTACGAGTGGGCTCTCGAGCAAGGCATTCAGGTGACGCTCGATAATCTCCATCCGCTCGAAAACTGGCCGGAACTTTTTGCTGGACGCGATCTTTTCGTCAGGCTCGACCCCGGCACCGGGCGAGGGCATCACGCGCACGTTCGAACGGGCGGAAGTCAGTCGAAGTTCGGTGTCGCTCGCGGCGATCTCGGCGCACTTGAGGCGGCCGCACGCCGCGCAGGGGCGCGAATCATCGGGCTGCATGCCCACACCGGTAGCGGTGTATTCGACGTCGCGAACTGGCGGGATACGGGGCGCTACCTCTCGGGCCTGTTGGACTCCTTTCCCGATGTCCGCGTGATCGACCTTGGGGGCGGTATCGGAGTCCCCGATCGATCTGGCGTGCCTGAATTCGATTTCGCGGCATTCGACGAAGTGGTGCGTGAACTCAAGAGCACCCTCCGGAACGTCTCGTTATGGATTGAGCCGGGGCGTTTCGTGGTGGCGGAGTCGGGAGTGCTGCTCGCGAAGGTCACGCAAACGAAGGGAAAGGGCGACGCAAGTTTCGTGGGCGTCGCGACGGGTATGAATTCGCTGATTCGACCCGCGCTCTACGGCGCTCACCACGACATCGTCAATCTCAGTCGGATCGACGATCAAGACTCCATGGTGTGTGATGTCGTCGGCCCGATTTGCGAGACAGGCGACGTCCTTGGTCACTCGCGGCTTCTCCCGCGCCGGACGTCCGAAGGGGATGTCATCTTGATTGCGACCGCTGGGGCGTACGGCGCCTCGATGTCGTCAAACTACAATTTGCGCGCGCCTGCCGAAGAGATCGTATTGGAAGGCTAGTCTGGCTTATGCCGGCGATGCAGTTCTTCGACGACCTGCTTCAAAGAAAGATCTCGCGCCTTCAGCGCCACGGCGAGATGAAACAATAAATCCGCCGCTTCGTTCCTGACTTCGTCGTCGTCCCCCGAGGCAAGGGCGAGAGCCGTCTCGAGTCCCTCTTCACCGACCTTCTGAGCGAGTCGCTTCGAGCCCTCGGCGATGAGTCGGGTGGTGTAACTCTTCGGATCGGGTGAGGTCATGCGACGATCGATCACGTCCTCGAGCGTGGTGAGAAAGGCGAGGTTGGCGGACCGGGTCAACGGCGCATCGCCGAAGCAGGTTGCCGTGCCCGTGTGACACGCGGGGCCTTTGGGGTGTACGAGCAGGAGAAGCGTGTCGCGATCGCAATCTGCGTGTACCGAAACGATCGAGAGCGTGTTCCCCGAGGTTTCGCCTTTCTCCCAGAGACGTTGACGGCTCCGACTCCAGAACACCGCGCGGCTTCGTCGAAGGGTTTCTTTGACGGCATCGAGGTTGACCCAAGCGACCATCAGTATCTCGCCCGATGACACATCCTGGGCGATGGCAGGGATGAGCCCGGTTTCGCCGAAGTCGAGCTCCGAAAGGTTTTGGTGCGTGACGATCATGGACGTGCCTCGACTCCAGCCGCGCGTAGCGCGCGCTTCAGGTCGCCGATGTTGAGCGCGCCGCTGTGAAAGACACTGGCGGCGAGAGCGGCGTCGACGCGCGCCTGCTCGAATACTTCGATGAAATGACTGATGGCACCTGCGCCTCCGGATGCGACGAGGGGAACGCGACAGATGGGTCTTAGCACACAAAGCTGCGCGAGGTCGTAACCCGTCCGAACGCCGTCGCTCGCCATGCAATTGAGTACGATCTCGCCGGCACCGCGATCCTGAACCTCGGCGAGCCAATCTTGGGTCACTCGACCGGAATCGCGGGTCCTCGAGGGGTCACCCGTATATTGACGGACACGATAGCCCTCTGTGGTGGTATCGCTGTCGATTCCGACCACCACGCACTGACTACCGAATCGCCGTGCGAGTTGCTCGATAAGCGCAGGATTCTCGAGCGCCGGTGAGTTGATGGATATTTTCTCCGCGCCGGCGTTGAGGATTTCTTCGGCATCACCGACGCTTCGGATGCCTCCGGCGACACAGAAGGGAATATCGAGCACCCGAGCGATTTTTGCGATCCAGCTGCGATCGACGGTTCGTCCGTCAGGGCTCGCGGTGATGTCGTAGAACACGAGTTCGTCGGCGCCTTCATCGCGATAACGCGTCGCCAGCTCGAGAATGTCTCCGACGATCCGATGATCGCGGAATCGCACGCCTTTGACGACTTGTCCGTCTCGGACATCGAGACAGGGAATGATTCGTCGCGCCAACACGTCAGACTCTCATCCATTTTCGTAATGCGACGTCACTCACATGGCCTTCGAGCAACGCGCGGCCACTGATGGCGGCAGCGATACCCATGCCGTTCAGCAGCTCGAGATCGGCGACGTCTCGGATTCCGCCGGACGCTTGCCATTTGATCTTGGGATAACGACTGAGGCACTGCTGGTAGAGGTCGATACTGGGCCCCGAGAGGGCGCCATCCCGGCCGATGTCGGTGCATAAAACATGCTGCAATCCGGAGGGCAAGAACTGGTCGACTGCGCGCCAGAGCGTCATGTCAGTCGCGTGCGTCCAGCCGCGGGTTTGTATGAGCGGATCTCCCGATTCGATCCGGACGTCGAAGGCGAGACACACCCGTGCCTTTCCGAAAAACCGCATCCAAGTGCCAACTTCAACGGTTTTTTCGATGGCTGCGCTACCGACGACGACACGGGCGACGCCGGCCGATAGAAGTTCGTCTACGGTGGCCAGGTTGCGTACGCCTCCACCGACCTGCAGCGATAATTTCGGGATTTTCGCCATCTCGATGATGGCCTCGCGATTGGCAACTTCGCCATCGCGTGCGCCGTCGAGATCGACGATGTGAAGCCATCGCGCGCCGAGCGCCCGGTAACGAGCGGCCAAGGCCTGAGGATCGACGTCGTAGACGGTCTCCCGACGGAAATCGCCGTACAACAATCGGACGCACTGGCCGCCGCGCAAATCGATGGAAGGAATCAGACGCATGAGGTCAGCTTGAGAAAGTTGGACAGCAACTGCGATCCGGATCGCCCGGAGCGCTCGGGATGAAACTGTACCCCCCAAAAGTTGGATTGGCGCACGACCGAGGAAAATTCTTCCCCATACCGCGTCGAGGCGATCGAGTGAGGGGTATCCGCAGGGGCTGCATAGCCGTGTACGAAGTAAAACCAATGTTCGTGATCGATACCGTGCAGCAGCGGATCATCGGCATGGATGCGCAAGGTGTTCCAACCCATATGGGGAACAGGCAGATCGGGCCGTGCATGTAACGCATCGATCTTCCCGGGAATCAGCCCGAGTCCGGTGGTATGGCCTTCAGCCGACCAGTCGAACAGCAACTGCATCCCAAGACATACGCCGAGCACTGGGCAACTTAGCGATCGCACGACCGGTACCAGGCCAAATTCGTTCAGTCGAGCCATGATGGTCGAGGCGTTGCCGACGCCTGGCAACACGACACGATCGGCGGATCGGATCCGATCGGCATCGTGAGTCACGATCGACTCGACGTCCAAACGGTCGAAGGCGTACCCCACGGAGGCGAGGTTGGCGCCGCCCGAGTCGATGATGACGACTTGCTTTGCGGAACTCACAAAACCCCTTTTGTGCTCGGCAAGTCATCGCCGTCGCGGCGGCACGCCATTCGCAGCGCACGACCGACCGCTTTGAAGCAGGCCTCGACTTGGTGATGGGTGTTGTCTCCGGTAACGGAAACATGGAGTGCCGCCCCGAGCGCGTCGCTCAATGACCTGAAGAAGTGCGGAACTAACTCGGTCGGCAATCCCCCAACCTGATCACGTCCGAACTTGCCCTCGAACACGCTGTACGATCGTCCCGATAAATCGAGGGCGACTTGCGCGCGGGCCTCGTCCATGGGCAAGAGAAAACCATAGCGTTGAATCCCTCGCTTATCGCCGAGCGCCTTTCGCAACGCCTCGCCCAAGGCGAGCGCGCAATCCTCGATGGTGTGGTGCTCGTCGATGTGCAAGTCGCCCTCGCACTTGAGCTTCAAGTGAAAGCCGCCGTGCTTGGCGATTTGTTCGAGCATGTGGTCGAAGAATCCGATGCCCGTCGACACCTCCGCCGCACCGTCTTTGTCGAGGTTCACCGAGACGCTGATACGCGTTTCTCGAGTGACTCGCTCGATCGTCGCCGCGCGGGCGAGCAGTTGTTCGGCTATGCCGTTCCAACGGGTGTCGTCCGGGCCGTCCAAGGAAAAGCGTAACGGGCGCACGCCGATATTCGCGGCGAAGGCCATGTCGGTATCGCGATCGCCGACCATCGCGCTTGAGGTCAAATCGACGTTATTCGAGCGAATCCACTCGTCAACCAAAGCAGTTTTGGGTTTTCTGCAATCGCAACCCTCGTCCCTTCGGTGTGGACAGATGAACACGTGATCGAAGTGGATGCCCTGCGAGGCGAAAGCGTCGATCATGAAGCGCTGCGGGATCTCGAAGTTTTCCGTCGGGAAAGAGGGGGTTCCAAGCCCGTCCTGATTGGTCACCATGACAAGGC